>CAMLFV010000018.1 GCA_946479395.1 uncultured Flavobacterium sp.
GCAATTGGTGGGGGCTACAACGTTAAACTGAACTAACTGAAAGACTTTCTTAAGTTATAATAAAAGAAAAAAGAGGTTGCGGTAAAAACCAGAAACCTCTTTTATTAACCAAAAAAAACACTTATGAAGCCACAAATATAGTACGTGTTTTTATAAAAGAACTTAATCTAGGTTAAGAAATTTTACTTTTGTTTTTGTTAGGACTCAGATTGCTAATTTATTCATGTATAAGCATATTATGGAGTAGGACAACTACTAATAAGATATAAGATATTTTTCTTATCTTTGCAAAGAATTATTTATCAGGCTTTTGTATTTGCCTCTTCTGAAACAGTCTAAAACATCCATTTTTTCTCTCTCAGTTTTGCTTTTTTCAGTTGCCACATTTTAATTTTAAGAACATTTAGTTGGCAGATCAGTATTTAATCATCTTGATTTTTATCGATTAATATCAAAAAATATTCTGTTTTTAGAAAGATCTAAACAATTAATATTAATTGATTTAACTAAATACCTCATTATTTTAATGGATTGTAAATAAAGCAAAAAAAGAATTAGTAACAGCTTTAAAGTAGCGTTTTAACAACGGATGATTTGTTGTTGAATGTATCTTGAAAAGCATCTTGATACTTAATATTAAGAGATTAAAGATGCCGGTATTCCGGTAAAAGACATGAATTTTAAAAATTTAAATATTATACCGCCTATCATGAAGGCTGTAGAACAAGCCGGTTACACTAAGGCTACCGATATTCAATACCAAACAATTCCTCATATTTTAAACGGAAGCGATGTTATTGGCTGTGCGCAAACAGGAACAGGTAAAACAGCGTCATTCGCTATTCCGGTATTGCAACTGTTAAATCAAAATCCGGCGGAAAAAAAGGGTATTCGTACCTTAATATTAACGCCAACAAGAGAACTGGCAATACAGATCGGCGAAAATTTTGAAACCTACGGAACGTTTCTTCAACTAAAGCATTTGGCTATTTTTGGAGGAGTTCCACAAGGAAAACAAATTGCAGCCTTAGACAGAGGTGTAGATATATTAATTGCTACTCCAGGCCGACTTTTAGATTTGATTGCGCAAGGTTGCATTAAACTATCGCAGATTGAAATATTGGTGCTTGATGAAGCCGACCGTATGTTGGATATGGGCTTTGTGAACGATGTAAAAAAAATTCTAACAAAAGTTCCGGCAAAAAGACAAACTCTTTTCTTTTCGGCTACCATGCCGCAAGAAATCCGCAAGTTTGCTCAATCAATCTTAAACAAACCAAAAGAAATAAATGTAACACCGGTTTCATCAACTGCACAAACCGTGAAACAGTCGGTTTATTTTGTTGAAAAAGCAGAGAAGTTAGATTTGCTGATTAACATTTTAGGCGATCAAACCATAAATCGTTCACTGGTTTTTGCCCGAACAAAGCACGGAGCAGATAAATTAGCTAAAAAATTGATAAAAGCAGGAATTCATGCAGCTGCAATACACGGAAATAAATCGCAAAATGCCAGACAAAAAGCATTAGAAGATTTTAAAAGTTCTAAAATCCGCGTGTTAATTGCTACCGATATTGCTGCAAGGGGTATTGATATTGACGAATTACCACACGTAATTAATTACGAATTGCCAAATGTGCCCGAAACTTATGTGCACAGAATTGGTAGAACCGGGCGCGCAGGTTACGAAGGCGTTGCAATTTCGTTCTGTGATACAGACGAGAAAAAAGATTTAAAAAACATTCAGAAACTTATAGGCTTTACAATGCCTGTAGCTTCGCAAAATATCTAATTAAAAAATAAATTATGGCAGATTCTTTTTCAAAAAAAGAAAATAACAAGAAAAAAAGTAAAAAATTACAAGACAAACAGTTAAGAAGAGAAGAGCGTAAAGACAACAACAATAAAGGAAAAACGCTTGATGATATGATTGTTTACGTTGATGTGAACGGACATTTTACCGAAGTTCCACCGCATTTACAAAACAGAGAAGCCGATTTAGCAAAAGCTAAAAAAGCTCAAGAAGACGCAACGATTGATCCGGATGCATATTTTACCGGAATTGTAACCTATTTAAGCGATAAAGGTTACGGTTTTATTACCGAAGAAAAAACGGGCGAAAACATATTTTTCCATGTTGGACAAACAACACAAACGGTTGAAAAACACAACAAGGTAACGTATAAAAAAGAAATGACTCCGAAAGGATACAGAGCCATTGATATAAGAAAATAACAATTAATTTAAATAAAGAAGATGCACGAAGGCACAGTAAAATTTTTCAATGAAACTAAAGGTTTTGGTTTTATTTCACAAACAAACGGTAACGAAGACGTTTTTGTACACAATTCAGGTTTGTTAGACAATGTACGTGAGAACGACACAGTAGTATTCGATATTGAACGCGGACAAAAAGGATTAATGGCAGTAAACGTTAAAAGAAAATAACAGCTGTTTTATTAAAATTTAACGGGGTGTGTAAGCAAATACATACCCCGTTTTTTATTGATTTATTTTAAGATCAAACCTAAAATTTATACACAAACGCATTAATATTCATACCTGCACCAACCGATGCAAACAAAACAACATCGTCTTTATTAATTTGGTGGTTAGGTAATTCGTTATTTAAAATCATGGTAAGCAATGACGGAATGGTAGCTACACTACTATTTCCTAATTTTTGAATAACCATAGGCATTATGTTATCAGGAACAGGTAAATTATGTAGTTTGTAAAAACGTTTAACGATAGCTTCATCCATTTTTTCGTTTGCCTGATGTATGATGATCTTTTTTAATTGATCTATAGAATATCCGCTGTCATCTAAACATTTTTTCATGGCATTTGGAACATTCAAAAGAGCAAATTCGTAAATCTTTCTGCCGTTCATTTTAATAAACCTAATATCAGGGCAGTTTTGATTGTTGTATGATTTTCCAAAGAATAAATAATCTTTCTCTTGCATGGTAAACGATGCCGAAAGATGCGATTTTACACCCGAATCGTCTGGACTAATTTCTAAAATAGCAGCACCTGCACCATCGGCATAGATCATACTGTCTCTATCGTGAATGTCAACAACGCGTGAAAGCGTTTCGGCACCAATAATCAAACAACGTTTTGCAATACCAGCTTTCATAAAAGCATTTGCCTGTATAACAGCTTCAATCCAACCGGGGCAACCAAATAAAACATCGTACGCAACGCAAAAGTTATTCTTTATTTTTAGAAGATGTTTTACGCGCGATGCCAAACTTGGAACCATATCAGACTGAACCGTTCCATAACGAACATCGCCAAAATTATGTGCAAAGATGATATAATCTAATGTTTCCGGATCGATACCCGAATTTTCAATAGCCGCTTGTGCAGCAATAAAACCAAGATCTGAAGTTACCTGATTGTTTTGTGCATAACGTCTTTCTTCAATCCCGGTAATTTCTTTTAATTTATCGGCAATCGTTGAATTATCTTGCTGTAAAGCATGCCCGCTTTCATCTAAAAAACGATGTTTATCAAAAAATAAATTAGTAATAGTTTGCGAAGGAATATAATTTCCAACCCCGATTATTTTGCTATTCATTTATGCTGCTACCACTTTCTAAATCAAGCTATCTTATGTGAAGAAGAAGGAAAGTTGTATGTAAATATAACTTAAAAAATAATGCTTTTAGTATCTGTATTAAGTATTTAACGCTAAAATGATATATATAAATTAATAGTTGTGATAAAAAATAATTATAACTTTATAAACTAAACTTAAACTATGTATCCGTATCATAACAAAATAAAGCAGCGAATAAAAAATGGCGAATTAACAAGTTTTGAATTTGTCGAGAAATACAAAAATATTAGCCCGTGTTTGGTTTTATATTTTAGCACCGAACCTTTTGTAAAACCTGTTAGAGAACACCGTTTTGAGGAGTATCGTTTGTTATTGAATATCAATGAAAAGTCAGAGTAATATGTTCTTTCTTAACAATTCATTCACATGATTAGTGATTTACTTAACGGTTCAATAAACTTCAGCTAACCTTTAAATTTTGTTCGATAAGTAGTTTTGTGCAAATAATTTTTTGAAGCCAAAACTATAAAAATGAAAAATTTTTACATTTTAGCCGCATCTTTAGTAAGTGCATTAACATTTGCTCAAAATGGGGTAATTGCCGGAAAAGTTACAGATGGAGACAACAAGTTTTCTTTACCCGGAGCTACAATTAAAATCGAAAATTCTAATCGTTACACCGTATCAGACCAAAACGGTGGTTACGAATTTTTAAGTCTTCCAGAAGGTACGTACACCGTATATGTAGAATATATTGGTTACGTAACGGCAACACAAGAAGTAGTGGTTACCAAAAGCGTAACAACAACCGCAAACTTTCAGCTTTTTACAGGTTCCGAGGAATTGGAGGAAATTGTAATTATGGGGGATTTTCTTCGCGGACAGGCAAAAGCGTTAAACCAGCAACGCAACAATGCCAATATCACCAATATTATATCAAGTGATCAAGTAGGGCGTTTCCCAGATGCCAATGTAGGTGATGCGTTAAAACGTGTACCGGGAATCACGATGCAGAACGATCAAGGTGAAGCGCGTAATATCATTGTTCGTGGATTATCACCAGAGTTAAACTCGGTAACGTTGAATGGCGATCGTATTCCGTCTGCTGAAGGAGATAACCGAAATGTTCAAATGGATTTGATTCCTTCAGATATGATCTCATCTATCGAAGTAAATAAAACCTTAACTCCGGATATGGATGCCGATGCCATTGGTGGTTCGGTAAACCTTATTACCCGTGCCGTACCAAACCGTGAGCGTATTTCTGCCACATTATCGGGTGGTTATGCGCCAATTCGTGATAAAGGTTTGTACAACGCAGCGTTTATTTACGGTAACCGTTTTGCCGATAATAAATTGGGAATTATAGCATCGGGAACGTGGCAGTCGCAAAATTTTGGTTCTGATAACGTAGAAGCTGTTTGGGATAAAGACGATAACGGTAATGCGTATTTAACCGAAATGGACATTCGTAAGTACGATGTGCAGCGTGTTCGCAGAAGTGCATCGTTAAGTGCAGATTACGTTTTTAACGAGAATAATAGAATTGATTTCACTGCAATGTACAACTGGCGCGATGATCGTGAAAACCGTTACAGAGCGCGTTACCGTGATTTGGAATTGCAAGATGATGGTACATATATTGGAGAAATTCGCAGAGAAACAAAAGGTGGAATTGATAACGATCGTAACAAAAATACGCGTTTAGAAGATCAGCGTGTAATGAATGTTTCGTTGCGTGGAGAACATTTGTTGTCGCCAAAATTAGATATGGATTGGGCAGTTTCTTACTCTAAAGCAAGTGAAGATCGTCCAAATGAAAGATATATCGATTTCCGTCAGAAAGATGTGGTAATGGGACAAAATATCGGCGATGGAAATCATCCGTTGGTATATGCTGTTGGGGGCGAAGATCCAAATAATTTCGAATTAAGATCCATCACAGAAAACCACGATTATACGCAGGAAGAAGAAATCGGAGCGAAATTAAACTTCCGTGTTCCAATGTCAATCATTCAAGATCAAAAAGGACGTTTACGTTTTGGGGCCCGTTTACGTTTGAAAGATAAAAAACGTGATAATATCTTCTACGAATACGAACCATTAAGCCCTTGGGGAAGTTTAGCTGAAACACCAAATGTAAACTGGAGTGGTAGTGGATTTAATCCGGGATCACAGTATGCGCCAGGATATTTCCCTGACCGTGCGTTATTAGGATCGTTAGATTTAACAAATCCAAATTTATTTGAATCATCTTTACAGCCTTCGGAATTCCTTTCATCAAACTACACGGCAAAAGAGCGCATCACCGCAGGATATTTACGTTGGGATCAGGATTTTAACGAGAAAACATCGTTAATTGCAGGTGTTCGTTTAGAGCATACTGCTATTGAATATACCGGAAATTATATTATGGACGAGGAAGATTTGGTAGGCGAGATCAAAAATGAAAACGATTACTTAAACGTACTTCCAAGTGTTACGTTGAAGCATAAGGTAAACGATAATTTTATTTTACGTGCGGCAGTAACCACAAGTATTGCACGTCCTAATTACTACAATTTGGCACCTTACGTAAATGTAATTCCTGCCGATACAGAAATTGCTGCGGGTAACCCGAATTTAAAGGCAACGTATGCTACAAACTTCGACGTAATGGCAGAAAATTACTTTGAAAACATTGGTATTGTGTCTGCGGGTGCGTTCTACAAAAATTTAGATAACTTCATCTATACGTATAACAACACCATTTTTACACAAAGCGATTTTGCTGCACAGTTCCCTAATGTATCAAACCCGATTCCTGCAGGCGAAAACTGGGATTTTACACAAGCACGTAACGGAGATAAGGTTAGTGTTTACGGTTTCGAAGTTGCTTTTCAACGTCAGTTAGATTTCTTACCAGGGAAATTCTTTAAAAACTTTGGTTTGTATGCTAACTACACCTTCACAAAATCTGAAGCAAAAGGAATTACAAACGAAGACGGTACCGCACGTACAGGTTTAGGTTTACCACGCACCCACCGCACATGGTTAACGGATCGTTGGCTTGGGAAAATAACAAATTCTCTGCACGTATATCGGCTAACTTTACATCGGCTTATTTAGATGAAATTGGTGGAAACGAGTTTGAAGATAGTTATTACGACAAACAATTCTTTTTAGATTTTAATGCTTCGTACAAGTTTACTCCAAACTGGCGAGTGTTCCTTGAGGCAAACAACCTAACCAACCAGCCGTTGCGTTATTATCAAGGACAAAGCAACCGCATGAAACAAATGGAATATTATCAATCTCGATTTACATTGGGAGTTAAATATGATTTTTAATGAAGAATAGACATCGATTCTACATATTATTTTTATTAGTCATTAGTTTTTATTCGTATGGTCAGGAGCGTCCTGATCATACGCTTAATAAAACGGTTCATCAACATGCAGATATTCAGGCTGAAAAAAACGGAATTTCGTTTTTGGCTATCGGTGATTTTGGTCGTCACGGCGCTTTCACACAGAAAGAAGTTGCTCGGGATATGGGAACAATTGCCGAAATTTTAGATATGAATTTTACTATTTCTGTTGGTGATAATTTTTATCCGACGGGAGTTCAAAGTACACAGGATTATCAGTGGTTTTCATCATTTGAAAATATCTATACGCACCATTTACTTCACGAACCTTGGTTTGTTGCCTTAGGAAATCATGATTATGAAGGAAGTGTTCAGGCACAGATTGATTACAGTAAGATTTCAAGAAGATGGGAAATGCCCGATCGTTATTTTGAACGATTAATAGAAATCGATAAAGACAAATACCTGCAGCTTTTGGTTATTGATACCAATCCGTTTGTTACAAAATACAAAGCAAATCCTGAAAAATATTTGGGAATAAACGATCAGGATACCAACGAACAATTAAAATGGATCGAAACCAAATTAGCTAATAATGATCCTAAAATTGTATGGAAAATAGTAGTAGGGCATCATCCGCTTTACACA
The DNA here is from genome assembly GCA_946479395.1 of uncultured Flavobacterium sp. The sequence goes on from CAMLFV010000018.1 coordinate 7,566, forward strand.
GGCGGAAAACGCAAAAACGATCAGGAAACCAAAGATACCGAGCTTATTTTTGAACCAATTTTAGAAAAGTATAAGGTTGACGCTTACATTTGCGGGCACGAGCACGATTTGCAGATCATTAAAAAAAGCAACAAAAAAGTAATGCAGTTTTTATCGGGTGCAGGCAGTGAATTACGCGAAACCGGAAAAATAGAAGGATCACTTTTTGCCGAAGCCGTTCCTGGTTTTATGGCATTTACTTTAACTAACAACATTTTGAAAGCTTACGTAATTCAATCAAACGAAAAAGATTTCAAAGTAATTTATCAAACCGAAATTAAAAAATGAAAAAAGTACTATATCTTTTAGCGGTTACCGCTTTAGTAACCTCTTGTAATTCTTCAAAACTGGCACCAGTTGCCAAAAATGCAATAAAGCCAACCGTTGTTACACAGGCTACTCCGCATGATACGGATGATCCTGCTATTTGGATCAACAAAGCAAACCCATCACAATCATTAATTATCGGAACCGATAAAGAAAAAGAAACCGGTGGTTTGTATGCGTTCGATTTACAAGGAAAAATTGTAAATAAAGTGTATCCAATGGATCGTCCGAATAACGTGGATATCGCATACGGATTGCTTTTGAATGGAAAAAAAGTTGACATCGCAGTAGTTACGGAACGTAAAAAAGATCAGATCCGTATATTTTCATTACCCGATTTAAAACCTGTTGATAATGGCGGAATTGCCGTTTTTGCCGATTCTGAACAAAAAGATCCAATGGGAATTTCGTTATATACGAATCCTTCAAACGGAAAAATTTATGCAATTGTCGGCAGAAAAGAAGGTGTTTCTGGCGAGTATTTGTACCAGTATGAATTAACCGATAACAAAGGAACGGTTACGGCTAATTTGGTGCGTAAATTCGGAAATTATTCAGGCAAAAAAGAAATTGAAGCCATTATGGTTGATAATGAGTTGGGATATATTTATTATGCCGATGAAACCCAAGGGATAAGAAAGTATTATGCCGATCCTGCAAAAGGAAATGAAGAATTAGCGTTTTTCGGTCAGACAGATTTTAAGCGCGATCATGAAGGTATTGCTCTATATAAAACCAACAGTAAAGAAGGTTATATTTTAATATCAGACCAGCAGGCAAATAACTTTGTTGTTTATAAACGAGAAGGCGAAAATGGCAATGCAAACGATCATAAAATGATTGCTAAAATTCCGTTTTCTACCATTGAATGCGATGGGGCAGATGCTGTTAATTTTAATTTCGGCGGATCGTTTACCAACGGAATCTTTGTAGCAATGAGCAACGGCATGGTTTTTCACTATTACGACTGGAACATTATTCAAAAAGAAATAGACAAACAAGCTAAATAGTTTTTGGTTTTGTTTAAATTTAAAAAGGCTGTCTTAAATTAGACAGCCTTTTGTAGTTTAATATTAAAAAAAGCAACCCTTTGGTTGCTTTTTAAGTGTCTTCGGCAGGATTCGAACCCGCATCATCAGAACCGGAATCTAACATTCTATCCAATTGAACTACGAAGACATTATTGTTATGCCGTTAATAGCTTTTTAACAATGGTAGAAATTGTTTTTCCGTCTGCCGATCCTGCTAATTTGGTATTTGCCAAGCCCATTACTTGTCCCATAGACTGCATTCCTGCAAAGTTTCCTTCTGCAATAATTTCTTTAATTGCTGCTTCAACTTCTGCTTCTGATAATTGTGCCGGTAAAAACTGCTCAATAACTGCTGCTTGTGCTAATTCTGGTTCAGCTAAATCGTTTCTACCTTGTTCAACAAAAATACTTGCGGCATCTTTACGTTGCTTTACCAATTTTTGTAACAATTTAATTTCATCGGCCTCTGTTAATTCTGCTGAACTTCCAGATGTTTGTGCCAACAACAATTCCGATTTAATTGCTCTTAAAGACTCTAAAGCTACTTGGTCTTTTGCTTTCATTGCTTCTTTTAAAGCGGCTGTTATATTTGTTTGTAAACTCATTTTGCTAAAATTTAAGAGTGACAAATATAATTAAAAAACCTCAAAAAGAAGTGCTCTTTTTGAGGTTAAGGTAAATATAAATCTAATTTAATTAGTCTACATTGTCATGTAAAAACGAGTTGTTAGAACGCAATTGTAAATCGTTATTACGGTCAGACGAAACTGATGTACGCGATATATTACTTGCGTTATTCTGTGTTAAATCAACACCCATTCGTTTGTAAGCTGGCTCTTTTTCCAAATCGTTGATCTGGTTCGTAGCAGTGTTAAACTTATGGTTAAACTCTTTCATTTTGCGTTTACGCTCTTCGGCTCTTTCACGTAAAATATCGTTGATTGATGTTTCCATTGGCGAATTTTCATCAACAATCATACGTTGTGTTTGCGGAACAAACGCTGGTTCTTCTGTTCTAACAGTAAACGAAAACGATTCGTCTTCTTTAACAGGCTCTTCAATCGCTTGTTTTGAATTCATCAACTGTTCTTCAACTTCCATATAATCGCTTAAATCGTATCGAATGATCTCTTCTGATTTTTCGATCGATTGATTTTGCTGTACATGATTTTCTTGAACATTGTTCTGCTGAATTTCAAACGAAAATTCATTTCCAACCGATTCAAATTCACTTTCTTGTTGTTGTAAATCAAACGTAAATTGTTCTGCCATAACATTTTGCGTTTCAGAAACAATTTGTTTTGGTTTTACAATGACAAACGTAGGTTCGTTTACAACAATATTGCGAATATCAACCGTTTTAACGATGTTTTGTGGCACTTCTACCGTTTGCTGAACGCTTTGTGGTTGATTTTCTGTTACAGAACTGGTGTTTTGTACAGGTTGAACCACATTTTGAACGATATTAGTTGGTTGAGTTTGAACTATTGTTTTTTTTTCAACCTCGTTATTTGGCTGGTTTCCCATATCATCGTCTAAATTGTAAACGATTTTTGGAGCCGCCTGAAATCCCGAATTACTTTGCAACGGTTGTTCTGGTGTTGGTGCACTTGTAAAAGCTGTTGCATTGTTTCCAGATAAATCGGCAGTTGCTTTTTGCTCTTCTCCTAAATGATGAATAATTTTACTTTTATTCTCATCGTTAGCGTTTACAATCAACTTTTGTTGTTCTACATTAAAACCTGTAGCAATAATGGTAACCGAAATAGCATCACCCAAAGCAGAATCTTCACCAACACCCATAATGATGTTTGCGTTATGACCTGCTTCCATTTGAATGTGGTCGTTGATTTCACCGATTTCATCAATCGTGATTTCGTTTTCACCAGAAACAATCAATAATAATACGTTTTTAGCCCCGGTAATTTTATTATCGTTCAATAAAGGCGAATCTAAAGCGCTTACAATTGCTTCTTTTGCACGGTTTTCACCACTTGCTTCTGCCGATCCCATAATTGCTGTTCCCGAATTAGATAATACGGTTTTAGCGTCTTTCAAATCGATATTCTGCGTATAGTGGTGTGTAATTACTTCGGCAATTCCGCGAGATGCTGTTGCTAAAACTTCATCTGCTTTGGAGAAACCTGCTTTAAAACCAAGGTTTCCGTAAACTTCGCGTAATTTATTGTTGTTGATAACAATTAAAGAATCTACATTTTTGCGAAGGTTTTCAACTCCGCGTAATGCCTGTTCCTGACGCACTTTTCCTTCAAACTGAAAAGGAATCGTAACAATACCAACAGTTAAAATATCACGGTCTTTAGCTAACTGAGCAATAACTGGTGCAGCACCTGTACCGGTACCACCACCCATGCCGGCAGTTATAAAAACCATTTTCGTGTTAGAATCTAAAAACTGTTCAATTTCTTCGATACTTTCCAAAGCCGATTGTTGACCAACTTCTGGGTTTGCACCTGCACCTAATCCTTCAGTTAATGTCAAACCTAACTGAATTTTAATAGGCACCGGACTGTTGTTTAATGCTTGCGCATCGGTATTACAAACTACAAAGTCAACGCCTTTAATGCCTTGATTGTACATGTGATTAATGGCATTACTACCACCACCACCAACTCCAATTACTTTAATTACATTCGATTTGTTTTTTGGCAAATCTGGAGAGAATGCTAAATTTTCAAATACTTGATCCATATGTTTGCGGTGTTTTCTTTTTACTCTGCTTTATCAATAAAATCTTTAAACTTCTTTATAAATTTCCCAAGGAAACGGTTCTCAATATAAGCCGATGTTCCTTGTTCCACATCAACTTGTTGTTCGTTTGAATTAGCTTCTTGTTCTGTGTTTTGTTGTGGTTTATCGGTTATGGTATTCATTTGAATACTTGTTTTTGGTTCAACCGGTGTACCGATAGGTTCTGCTTTTGGTTGAATTTTTACGCCCGGATGTTCTTGTACATACAAACGACTGCGTGAGTTGTTAATATCGCTTTCCATCATCAACCCAACTGCTGTTGCAAATAACGGACGTGAAACCAATTTTGCCGATTCGCCCGAAATATGTTCGTTAGGATAACCAATACGCGTATCAATTCCCGTAATGTATTCCACCAACTGTTTAATGTGTTTTAATTCTGATCCACCACCGGTTAAAACAATTCCTGCAATTAATTTTTTGCGAGGATTATCATATCCGTAAGCTTTAATTTCTGAAAAAACCATATCGATAATTTCTACAACACGTGCATGAATGATCTTTGAAAGGTTTTTTAATGAAATTTCTTTTGCTTCCTGACCACGTAAACCCGGAATCGAAACAATTTCGTTATCCTTGTTTTCGCCCGGCCAAGCCGATCCAAAACGTATTTTTAATTGTTCTGCCTGTTTCTCAATGATCGAACAACCTTCTTTAATATCTTCTGTAATTACATTTCCACCGAAAGGAATTACGGCTGTGTGGCGAATGATTCCATCTTTAAAAATGGCTAAATCGGTTGTTCCGCCACCAATATCGATCAATGCTACACCAGCTTCTTTTTCTTCCTGACTTAAAACCGCGTCTGACGATGCCAAAGGCTCTAATGTTAAACCTGATAATTCTAATCCCGAATCTTTTACGCAACGACCTGCATTACGAATAGAAGCCGACTGACCCACAACTACGTGAAAACTTGCTTCTAAACGGCGACCGTACATACCAATTGGTTCTTTTATGCCGCCTTCTTCATCAACCTTAAACTCTTGCGGTAATACGTGTATTATTTCTTCGCCCGGTAACATGTTTAATTTCTGTACCTGCGCAATTAACTTGTCAATATCAATTTCTGAAATTACTGTTTCCGGCTTATCGCGCGTAATATATTCCTGGTGATGAATACTGCGGATGTGCTGCCCGGCAATTCCTAAAACTACATCGTTGATTTTACAGCCCGACTCTGCCGATGCCTGTGCCACCGCATGTTGAATTGATTGTATAGTTTGCGTAATATTGTTAACCACACCACGTTTTACACCTAAACTTTTTGCGTTACCAATACCAAGAATTTCGAGCTTGCCATACTCGTTTCTTTTACCTACCATTGCAACAATTTTTGTTGTTCCAATATCTAATCCTACAGCAATGTTTTCTTTATTCATATCCTTTTATTTCGTGCAAACTACTTGCTCTGTAAATCTTAAATTAACGTTTTTGTAATAACCTATAAGGGTATCGTTTTTTGAATAATGTACAAAAGCTTTGTAATTGTCAAACTTTTTCTCAATTTCTTTTAAATACCCAAATTCAACCATGTAATTGTAATCGCGAACGGTTAATATCAATGATTGATCGGGGTTTATCTTGATGCCCGTTATAGTTGTTTTTAAAAATTCGTCGTTACTTATCGTATTCAACAAATCAGAAAAAACTTTTTTGTTTTTTGGTTTTAATTCGCCATAAACCACCGGCACGTGTGCGCTAAACTGGTTAGATAAAGGCATTTTATTGCCGTTTTCATCAATATAAAACGATCCGGTACCATTCATTACCCTTGCCATTGCCTTTTTCTGGGTAACTTGGGCGTGTAATTTTCCGTCAACATCAACAAATACTTCCGATTTTGCAATCATTGGGTGCTTGTTCAGCTTGTCTTCGATCTTTTTTAAGTTCAATTCACTGTTTACAATCTTTGAATCGCGTGGGAATGTTTGAATGATCGATTTTTCTACCATTTCCTGCGTAATAAAGTGATTGTTAGAACTTAAAAGTTTTACATCAATCTGTTCAATGTAGCGTGCGTTGTTTCGTTGGTTAGCAAAGGCTACCAAAGCAAACAGGGCGGCAATTACAAACGCCAAAAATACATCGAACCAATTGATTTTTTTAATCATTTTGTCAATTATTTTTTTCTAATTCTGTTTTAATTTCATCTACCATTTCGCCTACATCGCCTGCGCCGATAATTAAAAGAACTTCGGGTGTATTTTCTGTTAAAAAAGATACTAATTCTTCTTTAGGCAACAAAATTTTAGAAGCCGATTTTATCTTATTTATTAACATTGTAGAATTGATGTTTTCTATCGGTAACTCGCGTGCTGGGTAGATTTCAAGCAAAACCACGTTGTTGAATGTTGATAAACTTTCGGCAAATCCATCCATAAAATCTCTTGTTCTAGAGAATAAATGGGGTTGAAACACGGCGGTAATCTTCTTGTTCGGATACATTTCGTGCACTGCCTGGCTTACCGCTTTTATTTCGGTTGGATGATGTGCGTAATCGTCAATCATCACTAATTTTTCAGTATTGATTTTAAAAGAAAAACGACGACGGATTCCTTTAAAACTGTCTAACCCCGATTTTATTTCTTCGTTGCTTAAACCATAGGTTTTTGCCATTGCGAATGCCAGTGAAGCGTTTAATACATTGTGTTCGCCAGGCATTAACAATTTTATATCGGTAATTTTTTCGCCTTTAAAATCTAAATCAAAAACACGTTTGCCATTTTCGAACCGTAAATTATAAGCATTGATAACGGCCGTTCCGTTTACCGAAACTTCTGTACCGTTGATGTTTTCAATTCCTTGCGCAATAAACAGTTTGTCTTTATCGCTGATTTTCGATGCAAATTCTGCAAACGATGATTTAATGGCATCGTTGGTTCCATAAATATCCAAATGATCGGCATCGTCTGAAATTACACAGGCAATATTTGGATGCAGGTGTAAAAAAGATCGATCAAACTCATCGGCTTCTACAACCGTAGCGTCCGTTCCGTTACCAATTAAATTGGTATCGTATCCTTCAACAACTCCGCCTAAAAATGCAGTAACCGGAGCGTTTGCAGAAACCAGAATATGAGCCAACATGCTCGATGTGGTTGTTTTTCCGTGTGTGCCTGCAACTGCTAACGAAAAACTGTTTTGAGTAATAATGCCTAAAACTTCGGCACGCTTTTTTACTGCAAAACCATTATTCTGAAAATAATTAAGTTCTGCATGATGTTTTGGAACAGCCGGTGTGTAAACCACCAGTGTATCTTCGGTATTTTGATAATCTGCTGTAATATTTTCTAAATCGTCGGTGTAATGAATGGCAATACCTTCGGCTTCTAACTCGTGTGTTAACTGCGTAGGCGTTTTGTCGTAACCGGCAACGTTTTTGCCAATACGCTTAAAGTATCGGGCAATGGCACTCATGCCAATACCGCCGATTCCTATAAAGAATACATTATGTATGTCTTTTAAATTCATTACTTAACCAACTTAAAAATTTCGTTTACTATATCTTTTGTAGCATTTGGTAATGCTAATGTTTTAATGTTTTTTGATAATGCTTCGGCAACCTGATCGTTTGTTAGCAAGCGTAACATTTGTTCTTGAAATTGACCGTCTAAATCGGCTTCTTTCAACAAAACTGCTGCGTTTTTATCGGTGATGCTTTTGGCATTTTTTGTCTGATGATCTTCGGCAACGTTTGGTGACGGAATAAAAATAACCGGTTTGCCTACAATTGCTAGTTCTGAAACTGATGATGCGCCGGCACGTGAAACAATAACATCGGCTGCTGCGAACAACAAATCCATTCGTTCTATAAAATCGTACACAAAAACGTCTTCGTTGTTGTGGTATTTTTTATAATCGTTGATATAAAATTTACCGCACTGCCAAATTACCTGAACGTTTTGCTCTTTAAAAAATGGCAGTTCTTTTTCTACCAATTGATTTATTCTGCGAGCACCCAAACTTCCACCTAAAATAACAACTGTTTTTTTGTTGGGATTTAACCCGTAAAATTCTTGTGCTTCGCTGCGTTTGGTATCAATTGTTAATAGATCCTGACGAACAGGATTTCCCGTTTTAATTATTTTGTTCGATTTAAAATAAGTCGATAATCCGTCATAAGCCACACAAATAGCATTTGCTTTTGCTGCCAGCATTTTATTGGTGATTCCCGGATATGAATTTTGTTCCTGAATAACCGTTGGAATGCTCATTTGCTGCGCCACTTTTACAACTGCACCGCTTGCAAATCCGCCAGTTCCAATAACAACATCGGGCTTAAATTCTTTTATGATTTTGCGCGATTTTATTAAACTCGATAAAAACTTAACCGGAAAAAGTGCGTTATCAACCGTAATTTTTCTTTGAATACCTGCAATCCATAATCCTTTGATTTCGTAACCCGCAGAAGGAACTTTCTGCATTTCCATTTTATCTTGTGCGCCTACAAATAAAATTTCGGCAGCAGGAATCTGTGCCTTAATTTCGTTTGCAATAGCAATTGCCGGATAAATGTGTCCGCCTGTACCGCCGCCGCTAATAATGAATCTTGGATTTGGTTTCATACTTTATTTGTTTAAAACTGCATAAATCGGATTATCGTCTGAATCGTTTTCATTCTTTAAATCTTCTTCTGCTTGTTGCTCTTCCAGAATCCGTTTAAACTCGTCTTGTTTTTTCTGTTGATTTGCCAATTGTTCCTTAACCTGTTCTTCTTTTCTGGAAATACTTAAAATGATTCCTAACGATACACACGTCATCCAAATTGATGTTCCACCGGAACTAACCAATGGTAATGGCTGACCTGTTGTTGGGAAAATTTCAACTGCAACTCCCATGTTGATGAATGCCTGAAAAATGATCGAAAAACCTAATCCAAAGGCGAGATATTTTCCAAACAAATTAGGTGCTTTGTTACTGACAACCAAAAATCGGAAGAGCAATAATATGTAAACGATTAAAATAGCCATTCCGCCTAAAAAACCGAATTCTTCTACAATAATGGCGTAAATAAAATCGGATGATGATTGTGGCAAAAAGTTCTTTTGAACACTTTTTCCAGGACCAACACCAATCATTTGACCTTGTGCAATGGCAATTTTTGCGTTTTCAATCTGATATCGGTCTTCATCTTTATCTTCAGAACCAAATCGACTAAAACGAGCTTCCCAAGTTTTGTAACGCGATGGTGCCATATCTGGAAATGCTTTAAACATACCAATGGCTAAAACAATTGCAATGGCTCCCGCCGTAATTATTTTGGTCATGTATTTCATTGGATATTTACCAACAAACAATAACAAAGCAATGGTAAATAAAATAATGGCTGCTGTTGATAAATTCGATGGTAATACTGGACCAATAATACATAATGTTGGAACACCTAACCAGGCTAACGACCAGCCAAAGGTGTATTTTTCATCGGCAAAGCGCCATAGAAACCACGAAATATAAGCTATTAACGCAATCCACCCCAACGATGATGGCTGAAATGAAATATTTAACAACGGAATTTTTAACCAACGACTTGCATTTGCCCCGCCAATCATCATTCCTTGTGCAGCGGTTATCAACAATAATGCCGATACGGGAACCCAAGCTACGGGAGCAATATATTTTAATCGATCGAACGGAATACGGTGTACAAAAAAGATGATCACGATTCCCACAAAAATATGTCCGAAGTGTTTAAACAACAAACCTACAATAGAACCTGTTCCAACTACGTGCACCAAGTTGGTACTTGCGCTAAATACAGGCATAAACGAGAATAGGGCAAGTAGCACAACGTACGCCCATATAGCTTTATCGCCTTGAAATTGGGATAATAACTTTCTCATTTTGTTTATAATTTTTGTACTTCGTTTTTAAATTGAGTTCCGCGATCTTCGTAACTTGTAAATAGATCGAAACTTGCACAAGCTGGCGAAAGTAAAACCGTATCACCTTCTTCTGATGCTTTTGATGCCAGTTTTACGGCTTCTTGCATTGATGATGCTTCAACAATTAAATCTACAATTGGCGAAAACGCATTGATGATTTTTGTATTATCGATTCCCAAACAAATAATGGCTTTCACTTTTTCGTGAACAAACGTCATTAATTCGTCGTAATCGTTTCCTTTATCAACACCACCAACAATCCAAACGGTTGGTGTGTTCATGCTTTCTAAAGCAAAATATGTTGCATTTACATTGGTTGCTTTAGAATCATTAATGTATTGTACTTTGTTAATTTTAGCAACTTTTTCTAAACGGTGTTCTGCATTTTGAAAATTTGATAAACTTTCGCGAATTGTTTTTTTGCGTACGCGCATCATTTGCGCAACTAATGTAGCAGCCATGGCATTTTTTACGTTATGTTTACCTTCTATTGCAATTTCGGCTACAGGAACCGTCATTTTTTCGTTGTTTATCATTGCTATAATGTTGTTATCTTCTAAATAAGCGCCTTTGTCGAATTTCTTTGTCAGTGAAAAAGGAACTAATTGTGCTTTTGTTTGGTTGTTTTTCAGCCAGTTATTAATGGCTTCGTCGTCTGCATCGTAAATCAAATAATCTTCGCTTGTTTGATTCATTGTAATACGAAATTTTGATGCAATGTAATTTTCGTATTTATAATCGTATCGATCCAAATGATCGGGACTAATGTTTGTAATAATGGCAATATGCGGGTTGTAATCGATATTTCCATCTAACTGAAAACTGCTTAATTCCAGCACAAACAATTTTTCGGGATCAATCGCAACTTGTTTTGCATAACTTTCGCCAATGTTACCTGCCAAGCCCACATTCAATCCTTCTTGCTTTAACAAATGATAGGTTAGCATTGTTGTTGTGGTTTTGCCATTGCTGCCCGTAATTGCTATTGATGTGTTTTTTGCAAACTGATACACAAATTCAATTTCGGATATTACCTTGATGCCTTTCTCGTGCAACTTTTTCACGATGGGTGCTTTATCTGGAATTCCAGGACTTTTTACAACAACACTGGCATTTAAAATTTTGCTTTCGGTATGCTGTTGCTGTTCCCATTCGATCTTTTCTTCATTTAATATCTTTTGATATTTTTCACTGATCGATCCAAAATCAGAAACAAATACTTCGTAACCTTCTTTCTTTCCTAAAAGTGCTGTTCCAACACCACTTTCTCCTGCACCTAAAATTACCAATCGCATGCTATCTTAATTTTAATGATACAACACAGAAAATCGCCAAAAAGATACCTACAATCCAAAAACGGGTTACAATTTTACTTTCGTGATATCCTTTTTTCTGGTAGTGGTGATGCAAGGGCGACATTAATAAAATGCGTCTGCCTTCACCGTATTTTCGTTTGGTATATTTAAAATAAGCTACCTGCATTACTACCGAAAGATTCTCTGCAAGGAAAATTCCGCATAAAACAGGAATCAACATTTCTTTACGAACTGCAATTGCCAAAACAGCAATCACTCCACCAATTGTTAAACTTCCGGTATCGCCCATAAAAACCTGTGCTGGGAAAGCGTTGTACCAGAGAAAACCGACGAGCGCACCTACAAAGGCGGCTATGAAAACCGTCATTTCCCCGGAATTGGGTATGTACATAATGTTGAGGTAGTTTGCAAAAACAAAGTTACCTGACACAAATGCGAAAATCCCCAATGCCACAACGGTTATGGCAGATGTTCCTGCGGCAAGACCATCGATCCCATCGGTTAAATTGGCTCCGTTTGA
>CAMLFV010000019.1 GCA_946479395.1 uncultured Flavobacterium sp.
TATTTTCTAATGAAGATTATTCATTTTTTAAAATAATATAACTTAGTATTTTATTGAAATCTAAATTAAAAAAATATAGAAATAAAAAAACACCTGCGTTTGCAGGTGTTTTGCTTGGAACTAAATATATGTTTTTAACTAACGTATATTATAAAACAACAACGTCAGTTGCGATTTTTCCTTTTTTTCCGTCAGATTCAACGTAGTTCACTACATCTCCATCTTTTAATTCTCTTGATTTAAGTCCAGAGATGTGAACGAAAATGTCTTGACCTGTTGTTTCGTCTGTAATAAATCCAAATCCTTTTGATTCATTGAAGAACTTTACTGTACCTGTTCTCATTTGTGATAATAAAATAAATTAATAATGCTCAAAGATAAACTTTTTATTCTGTTTTCAAAGTTTTTGTGGTTTAAATTTATAAAAAAATACATTTAATGCAAATTTCATTAATCTTCAAATTCTTCCATTAATTCTTTTAGCTGTTTTAAATATCTGCCATAGAACTTTTTAATGATCCATTCCGAGAGTAATATCAAACCAATAATAGTTACAACACCAATAATCAAAACCATGTAAATAAACGCTGGATCGGTTTGAAAAGTTTCTTTAAAATGATAGAATTTATCAACTAAATCGTACGTTTTGTCTTTACCGGCTGTAATTACAAATAAAGCTATCGCTGTAGGCAGTAAAATGTAAATAGATGATCGATAGGTTTCAATAGCAAAATGAAACTCGTAATAAAGCTTAATAATACTTTCGCGGCTGTTAAACGTATTGGGTTGCTTAATCATCTTACTTATAGTATAAAACCTGCGGTAGTAATACAACCCAAAAACAATAAATTGGCATACCAAAAAGTAGTATATAAGGCTTAAAACACCATGTATTTGCGATGATTCCATTAAAGGAACTATTAAAATAAACACAATACTTACTATCCAGAAAATAGCTTCGCGCTTAAAACTTTTAATTATTTTTTCGGCTAACGATTTACTTTTGGTTAAATATTCCGGTTTTATGTTAATATCCTTTTCGGGCTGATTGTCCCATTTTTTTTGTAACTCATCAAAATTCATATCCGTTCTTTTTTATGATGGTTTGTAATTTTTCTTTTGTTCTGTTTAATTTTACGCGTGCATTCACTTCGCTGATACCCAAATTTTCGGCAATATCCTTGTGATTCATTCCTTCTAAAAACAAGAAAATAAGGGCTTTTTCTACTTTGTTGAGTTCTTGCACGGCATCGTAAAAATATTTCAATTGTTCTTCTTTAAAAGCACTATCGTCAGTATCAATGCGGTCGTAATTTTCATGAAGTTCGTATTTGTCCTGTTTTTTATCATCTTTTTTAAAGAAGGTTAAAGCGGTATTCAAACAAACGCGGTACATCCAGGTAGAAAACTGACTGTCTCCTTTAAAGTTTTGATACGATTTCCACAATTGAAAAGTCATTTCCTGAATCAAGTCTTCCTGATCTTCCAAATGGTCAAAGTACATCCTGGAAATTTTGTATAAAATTCCTTTGTGTTTTTGCATCAAGTCCAAGAATTCTTTTTCGGTGGCTTTCAAAGCAGAATAATTTTTACAAAATGTTAGTATCGTTTATTTTGATTTGTTACATACAAAATTAGAAAACCCGTTAAAATAATTTAACGGGTTTTTGTGAAATATTTCTCAACGTCACTTCGAGCGAAGTCGAGAAGTTGTGATTTCCGCATTTTGATGAGGTCTCGACTCCGCTCGACCTGACAAAATTACGTAATTATCCTAAATAAGTTTTTAAGATTTTACTGCGAGATGTATGTTTTAATCTGCGGATTGCTTTTTCTTTGATCTGACGAACACGTTCACGCGTTAAATCAAAAGTTTCACCGATTTCTTCTAATGTCATTGGGTGCTGATCGCCCAATCCAAAATATAAACGAACAACATCTGCTTCACGTGGAGTTAATGTTTCCAACGCACGCTCGATTTCTGTTCTTAACGATTCATGAATCAGTTCACGATCCGGATTTGGTGATTCGCCCGAACGCAATACATCGTACAAGTTAGAATCTTCTCCTTCTACTAAAGGCGCATCCATTGATAAGTGACGACCAGAGTTTTTCATAGATTCTTTCACGTCGTTTACCGTCATGTCTAATTCTTTAGCGATTTCTTCTGCCGATGGCGGACGTTCGTTTGATTGTTCTAACAACGCATACATTTTGTTGATTTTGTTGATAGATCCAATTTTATTTAATGGTAAACGTACAATACGTGATTGTTCTGCTAAAGCTGATAAGATTGATTGACGGATCCACCAAACAGCGTATGAAATAAATTTAAAACCACGTGTTTCATCGAAACGTTGTGCGGCTTTAATCAAACCTAGGTTTCCTTCATTGATTAAATCGGGCAATGTTAAACCTTGATTTTGGTATTGTTTTGCTACCGATACTACGAAACGTAAATTAGCTTTTGTTAATTTCTCTAAAGCACGCTGATCGCCCGCTTTAATGCGTTGTGCTAATTCTACTTCTTCGTCGGCTGTAATTAAATCTACTTTTCCAATTTCTTGTAAATATTTGTCTAACGATGCCGTTTCACGATTGGTTACCTGTTTGGTAATTTTAAGTTGTCTCATGTTTAAATAACCCCTTCCTTTGTTGTTAACTGGTAGTTATACGCACCATGTTGCAAAAGGTTACAAAAAATATAAAGCTTTTTATCTGGATCATCTTTGCCAAAGTTCGAAACTTTGGTAAAGGTGTTAAGAACGTGAAAAAATAAAAAAAACCGATGAGGTTTGCTCATCGGTTTAAATTACTTTTAACAAAAACTAGTTGTTTTCATTTTATAACGATCTTTTCTGTTTTGTTTCCTTTATCGGTTTGTATTACAAATAAATACATTCCTTTGCTTAAGTTAGAAACATCTATTTGGTTAAAATTATCTTTTACAGATTTGATCCATTTTCCCGAATTGTCTAAAATTTGCACCGCCTGTAAGGTTACACCATCGGTTGTCTTTTGTTCAATGGAAACAAATTCTGTTGCAGGATTAGGATAAATTTTAAAATTGTTTTCTACAAATTTTTCTATGCTTAAAGAGCAATTGGCATTAAAATAATAATTAACAAAATTGTCATTTATAATTTCCCAATTGTTGTAAGGAAACGTTTTATTGGTTGCTGCAGCAGGGTTATCAACCTCAATACATACTGTGTTATAATTTGGACCTACAAATGGACTGGCACCCCAACCTAAAATAATTTTAAGCTTATTCGCTTTATGATTTTTCAAGTTTATTTTGAATAAACTATCTAGACTAAAAACATCTAAATATTCAAGCTTTGTATTGTTACTTAAATCTAAGTGTCCAATTCCATTATATTGCATAAATTCTAATTCTCCATTTCCAATAGATAAATGTTCTAATTCTGTATTGCTTGATAAATCAATTTTACCTATGCAATTACTTGGTAGAATTATACTTTTTAATTTGGTTAGATTTGTTAAATTAATCGTATTAAATGCATGAAAATTACCTTCAATAGATTCTAAATTAGTAAAAGCTTCGATTCCCGATATATTTTGAATGCGAAAACTTCCAGCACCAGTATATAGATTCAATTGAGTGATATTCTGAGCATCGCTAGTTAACATTTGCCCATTTAATATGCCATCGCTGTCAACATTCAAATTAATAAGTAGTTGTTCAAAAACCGGATCGGGTATCAATGTAACTTGCGCCTTTATTGCAAAAGGCACAAGTATTAGTAAGGTTAAAATAAACTTTTTCATAATTATTGTATTATTAGGTTATGGCTTTCAATTACATTGTTATCACACACCAATACTACACGGTATAAGCCTGGAGTAAATTGTGTGGTATTTATATTAATGCTTGTATTGTTTAAATTTAAAAAAAAAAACATAATTGTATTTTTTTAACACTTTTTTGAATGCATAGATAAATACTAAGAGGTTCAAACAAAAAAACCGATGAGGTTTGCTCATCGGTTTAAAATACATTTAACAAAAACTAGTTGTTTTCTTCTTTCTTGTCGTTAGAAGGTTTGTTATCGCTATTTCTGTGCGCTGGTCTGCCTTCTTTGTTTTCTGGCTTTCCTTCACCTTTATGTTCAGGTTTGCCTTCTGGTTTTGGAGGGCGAGGTAATAATGCCTTGCGCGATACTTTTTCTTTTCTTGTTTTAGGATCTAAACCTAAATATTTAACTTGGAATACATCGCCCATGTTTACTACATCGGTAACGTTTTCTGTGCGCTCCCAAGCCAATTCAGATACGTGTAATAAAACTTCGTTTCCTGGTGCAGCAGTGTATTCTACTACAGCGCCAAATTCTAACATTTTAATTACTTTTACTTCGTAAGCTTCGCCAACTTGTGGTTTAAATGTGATCGATTGAATTTTTGCCAATACAGCATCGATACCTGCTTGATCTGTACCTAAAATCTCAACAATACCTTCTTCGTCAACTTCTGTAATTACAATTGTTGTTCCTGTAGCTTTTTGTAATTCTTGAATTACTTTACCACCCGGACCAATCAACGCACCAATGTAAGCTCCTGGAATTGTTCTTGTGATAATTTTTGGAGCATGAGCTTTAACTTCTTCGTTAGGTTTCGCTAAAGTTTCAGTCAGTTTTCCAAGGATATGTAAACGACCTTCACGAGCTTGCTCTAAAGCCTGCTCCATGATGTCATATTTCAATCCGTCGATTTTGATATCCATCTGGCAAGCTGTGATACCTTCAGAAGTTCCTGTTACCTTGAAATCCATATCTCCTAAATGATCTTCGTCACCTAAAATATCAGATAAAACGGCAAAACGATCTCCGTCTGTAATCAATCCCATCGCGATTCCAGAAACCGGACGAATCATCTGAATACCAGCATCCATCAACGATAAAGTACCTGCACAAACAGTTGCCATTGATGACGATCCGTTTGATTCTAATACTTCAGAAACCACACGAATTGTATAAGGACAATCTGCAGGAATCATGTTTTTTAATGCGCGTTGCGCCAAGTTTCCGTGACCAACTTCTCTTCTTGAAGTTCCTCTTAACGGACGAGCTTCTCCTGTTGAAAATGGTGGGAAATTATAGTGTAAATAGAATTTTTCTTCTCCTTGTTCAGATGGCGAATCAATAACGTTTGCTTCTCTAGATGTTCCTAAAGTTGCTGTTGCTAATGCTTGGGTTTCACCACGAGTAAACAATGCAGAACCGTGAACAGATGGCAAGTAATCTACTTCGCACCAGATGTTTCTAATTTCTGTAGTTTTTCTTCCGTCTAAACGTGTTCCTAAATCTAACGTTACGTTACGAACAGCATCTTTGTTTACTTTTTTGAAATATTTAGAAACCAAATCTCCGTTTTCTAATAATTCTTCTTCTGTAAACAACGCAATTACTTCTTCTTTTACAGCATCAAAAGCCGCAGAACGTTCATGCTTAGCAGAACCTTTGCTTGCAATAGCGTAAATTTTATCGTAAGCTGCTTCTTTAACTTTTGCTAAAATAGCTTCGTCTTCTCTTTCGCCTTCGTATTCACGAACCGGTTTCTTTCCAAATGCTGCTGCTAATCTTTCTTGCGCGTCAATTTGTACTTTAATGTGTTCGTGTGCAAATTTAATGGCTTCAACCATTTCTTTTTCTGAAATCTCTTTCATTTCACCTTCTACCATTGCGATAGAATCTCTTGAAGCACCGATCATCATGTCGATATCAGACAATTCTAACTGTGCACGAGAAGGGTTAATGATGAATTTTCCATCGATACGTCCAACTCTTGCTTCAGAAATCAATGTTTCAAAAGGAATATCAGACAAAGCAAGTGCTGCCGAAGCTGCCAAACCTGCCAATGCATCAGGCATTACGTCTTCGTCATGAGACATCAACTGAATCATAACCTGAACTTCTGCGTGATAATCACTTGGGAAAAGCGGACGCAAAACACGGTCAACCAATCTCATTGTTAAAACTTCGCTATCGCTTGGGCGAGCTTCTCTTTTAAAGAAACCTCCTGGAAAACGACCAGCTGCTGCAAATTTCTCGCGATAATCTACCGTTAACGGTAAAAAGTCTACGCCAGGACTTGCTTTTTTTGCGGCTACAACGGTACCTAAAATAACCGTTTTGCCAATTCTTACTACTACAGAACCATCGGCTTGTTTTGCCAAGCGTCCTGTCTCGATTGTGATGTTTCTGCCATCACCTAAATCGATGCTTTCTACAAATAATTGTGGAATCATAAATTAATTCTCTAATTGATTAAACAATGGGTTGTGTTGTTGTGTTGTTGTTGTGTTCCCAATGAAAAACCAAGCTTTTATGCTTAAATATAATAAAAAAGAGGTGCACATGCGCACACCTCTTTGTAATGGATTATTTTCTAATACCCAATTCTTTGATAATTTCACGATATCTGTTGATATCTTTCTTCTTTAAGTAATCTAAAAGACTTCTTCTTTTACCTACTAAAAGAACTAATGAACGCTCTGTATTGTAATCGTGACGATTCTTTTTTAAGTGCTCTGTTAAATGCGAAATTCTGAATGTGAATAATGCAATTTGTCCTTCTGCTGAACCTGTGTTCGCTGCAGCACCTCCGTGTTTAGCGAAGATTTCTTCTTTAACTTCTTTAGTTAAATACATGCTAATATTATTTAAATGATTGTTATGTATGTTTGAATTAAAAAATTCGATGCAAATGTACATCTTTTTTTTAATTGAGCAATTTTAATTAATCTATTTTGGATAGGATCATTTCTTTAGTTGAACGTTCTAAACCTTTCCAGATTAAAGTTTTACCATCTTCGCTGGAAGTGATATCATAATTGTCATTAAAAAAATAGTCAGCTAATAATTGATATTCTTCTGGTAAATCATCAAAATTCATTGAAGGTTCTGGAAAATATTTCGGATCGACTTGAATTAAAGAATAAATTGATTTATCATGGAGATTTGGATGTACTAATGATGATCTAAATGGTATTATTTCTTGGTTAATATAAAAGTTTCCATTAAAAAAGAATCGAGCTCTATCATCTTCCATCTCTTTTTCCTCCACATTTACATCAATTCTACCAAGATTGTATAGAATAGTATCATTTTTAATAATTTCGGATCCATTATTGGGTACTACTACCATTTTTTCAATTTTCCAACTACCAGATATTTTAGGTGTATGCTCCTTTAAAAATTCGTTATCTCTTTTCTTGAATTCATTTGAATAGTTTATGTCTGATTCATTCTCATAGCTACAAGAAGTAAAAACTGCTGTTGCAGTTAATAATGATAAAATAAAAATTTTGCTAAAGTGTTTTCTCATGGTGTTTCTAATTTATTTTTTGCAAATATAAAAATTACCCTTTATACATTTCTGCAATTTCATCGGTAAGCCATTCCAGTAATTCCTGATCTTCATCGGTAAATGCGCTTGCGGTGTTTGAATCAATATCAATCTGACCTATGTTAATTTCATTTACAATAATTGGTACAACAATTTCAGACTTTACATCAATATTACACGAGATATAATTGTCTTGCGCTGTAACATCATCAACCAAAAAAGTTTCATTGCTTTCGGCAACCTGTCCGCAAATTCCTTTTCCAAACGGAATAATTATGTGGTCTGTAGGTAATCCGGCAAAGGGACCCAAGTGTAATTCTCTCTTATTGGCATCGGCAAAATAAAAACCAACCCAATCGTAATGTGCAACATTTAAACGTAAAAGATTACAAATTTCTTGTAATCGTTCATTAATGGTTTTGTCTGATTGTATGATTTCTGTTAAAGAAATCTTTAATTGTGCTCTTTCCATATTCTTTTTTTAGTAAATTTACAAAAAATTAAAACGCAGCAAAATTTAAATGTTTCAACGCTATCTATATAATGTTTTATTAGCAGTTGCCGTACTTTTTTCGAATGTAGGGTTAGCGATTAATATTCATTATTGTGGAAACGAAATTGAAAAGGTTGAATTGGGTTACGCTGCTTCTATAAATTGTGCAGAAGACACGCACGAAAAAGCGTGTTGCAAAGAAAAAAACGAAACGGTAAAGAAAGATTGCTGTAAGAACGAAACCATCAAGCAAAAAACAGACGAGGTTGTTATTAAAGTTTTTAATGTTCAGCAGTTTTCAGATTTTATAACACCTGTTGTTTATAAATTTCAGCCGCTTGTTATTTCTAAAAGTAATCTGCCAAAGAAAATCAATGTTACCTTTCGTTGCGAAAGTAATGCCCCACCTTTATACAAACTCTACAACCAGTATCTGCTGTACGCATAATTACACATTTTTTACCAAAAGAATGTTTAATTAATTATGCAAATTCATGAAATATACCTTAATGCTATTGTGCGCGTTTGGCGTGCACAACATTTATGCCCAAGATACTTACAAGGGCAAAGTTTTAGATGCTTATAATACATCTATAGAAAACGCAAATATCACGGTTAACGACAGCGTTGTTGCCACTACAGATAAATTCGGAATGTTCGAAGTTACTTTAAACGAACCGTCGGTAGTTTATATTTATGCCGAAGGATACGAGGTTTTAGAAACCGAATTGACGGATAAAGACCAATTTTACACGTTTCAAATTCAACCTGAAGCTAGCTTAAGTGAGTTGATTGTAAACGTAAACAAGAAAAATACCGAACGCAATAAAGGCATTACCAATTCACAAACCATGAATAGTGGCGAGTTGTTAAAAGCGGCTTGTTGTAATTTGGCGGAGTCTTTTGAAACAAATCCGTCAATTGATGTGAATTTTTCCGATGCCATTTCCGGATCAAAACAAATTAAAATGTTGGGCTTAACAAGTCCGTATATTTTAATTGCCGAAGAAAATATTCCGAGTGTTCGTGGGGCTTCGCAAGCTTACGGTTTATCGTTCACGCCGGGAACTTGGGTAGAAAGTATTCAGGTTACCAAAGGTGCGGGAAGTGTTGTAAATGGTTTTGAAAGTATTTCGGGACAGATCAATACTGAATTGATTAAACCTGCAAACGATATTCCTTTCTTCTTGAATTTATACGGATCTACCGATGCGCGTTTTGAATTGAATGCTCATTTTAACGAGAAAATTTCTGATAAATGGAGTACCTCTTTGTTTGTTCATGGAAATACCCGCGTTAAAAAGAATGATATGAATCACGACGGATTTTTAGATAATCCGCTGGGAAGTCAGGTAAATGTAATGAACCGTTGGCAGTATCAAAACCTAGAAAAAGGTTGGATTGCCTTTATTACGGCACGTTATATGAAAGATGAAAAACAGACCGGAGAGATTGATTTTGATAAAAGACAACACAAATTATCAACCTTAAAGTGGGGATCAGAACTAAACACCGATAAGTTTGATGCCAGTACAAAAGTGGGTTATGTTTTCCCGGATCAGCCTTATAAAAGCTTCGGTTGGCAAAACTCGTTCAGCTATCATAAACAAAATTCGTATTTTGGTTTAAACCAATTCGATATTACGCAACGCAGCATTTATTCCAACTTTTTATATAGTTCTATCATCAGCAATACGCTGCATAAATTCTCTACCGGAGCAAGTTTTATGCACGATGATTATTCGGAATTCGTAGCAAATTACGGTAATAGAAATTTCGACAGAACCGATACAAGCTACGGTGCTTTCTTTGAATATACCTATGATAATGCCAATAATTTAGCGTTGATTTTAGGTGGAAGAATTGATAATTCTAACCGATTGGGAACTTTTGTAACTCCGCGTATGCACTTGCGTTACAATCCGTGGGAAAAAACAACTCTTCGAGCATCGGCAGGTCGCGGAAAAAGATTAGCGAATATTTTTGCAGAAAACCAGTATTTGTTCGCAAGTTCACGTCAGTTTAATATTTTGAACGAAGGCGGAAAAGCGTACGGAATGGATCCAGAAATTGCTTGGAATTACGGTTTAAGTGTTTCGCAAGATTTTACTTTTTTAGGAAAGAACGCCAGTTTAACGCTTGATTTTTACAGAACCGATTTCCAAAATCAGATTGTGGTTGATATGGATCAATCTGCAAGAAGCGTTAATTTTTATAATTTAGAAGGAAAATCGTACGCAAATTCCTTTCAAGCTGAATTGAATTACAACATCATCAAGCATTTAAACTTAAGAACAGCGTATAAATATTACGATATTCAAACAACGTACGGCGACAAAACATTAGAACGACCATTACAGGCTAAACATCGCGTTTTTGCTAATTTAGAATTTAGTACTCACGAAAATAACGGTAGTTATTGGAAGTTTGATGCTACTTGGAATTGGTTAGGTGCACAGCGTTTGCCTTATACGGGCGATAATTCTGCAGAAAATCAGTTGGCATCATATACCAATCCGTTTTCTACCATTAATGCACAGATAACAAAAGTGTTTTCTGATAATTTTGAAGTGTATGTAGGTGGTGAAAACATTGGTAATTATCAACAGCACCGCGTGATTTTAGGAGCCGATGATCCTTTTGGCAATGAATTTGATAGTACAATTGTATATGGACCAATTTTTGGAAAGATGTTCTATGGCGGTTTACGATTTAAAATTAAATAATTAACAATTTAAAAATAAAGAAAAATGAAAAAATACTTGGTATTAATGTTGGCTGTTTTAGGTGTTGCATTTACATCTACAGCTCAGGAAAAGAAAAACAAAAATGCAAAAGTAGATGTTGAAGTAAAAGGTAACTGCGATATGTGTAAAAAACGTATTGAAAAAGCTGCTTTTGGAGTGAAAGGAGTAAAATCGGCTGATTGGCATTCAGACGATCAAACGCTTCACTTGATTATTGACGAAAACAAAACTACTGCATTAAAAGTTCAGGAATCGGTTGCTAAAGCTGGTCACGATACTAAAGATGTTAAGGCAACAAAAGATAATTATGAGAATTTACACGGTTGTTGCCAATACGATCGTGAATCGTAAAGAATTTTTAATAACCCCGAAATAGAAATTTCGGGGTTATTTATTCTAATGCGAACTCAACATATTTTTTGGATCTAAATATCTGTCTAATTCTTCTTTGGTTAAAATATTTTGTTCAATAATTAAATCATAAACGCTCCGGTTTTCTTGCAATGCCTGTTTGGCAATTTTAGTACTATTTTTATAGCCAATTATTGGGTTTAATGCGGTTACAATACCAATGCTGTTTTGTACTTCGGCTCTTAAATGATCGGTGTTAGCCGTAATTCCTTCAATACATTCAACACGTAGCGTATCAATGGCGTTTGTTAATATTTCAATAGAATCAAATAATGTTAAGGCTATAATTGGTTCCATAACGTTTAATTGCAATTGTCCGGCTTCGGCAGCCAAACTCACCGTCAATTCGTTTCCGATTATTTTAAAACAAACCTGATTCACCACTTCTGGAATTACCGGATTAACTTTGCCAGGCATAATTGACGATCCGGGTTGTTTTGGTGGTAAATTAATTTCGTACAAACCAGTACGTGGACCCGATGTTAGCAAACGCAAATCGTTACAGATTTTGGATAATTTTACAGCCAATTTTTTTAACGCGCTGGCATAACCTACAAAACTGCTGGTGTCAGATGTTGCTTCGACTAAATTTTCAGCCAACTTAACTGGTTCGTTTAAAAGTGTAGCTAATTTTTCGGCACAAAGTTGCGCATATCCTTTGGGAGCATTCAATCCCGTGCCAATGGCGGTTGCGCCCATATTCACTTCTAAAAACTGAAAAGCCTGGTCTTGTAAATACGGAATTTCTTTCTTCAGCGTAAAAGCAAATGCTTCAAATTCCTGACCTAAAGTCATTGGAACGGCATCTTGCAATTGGGTACGCCCCATTTTAATCACGTTTTCAAACTCTTTTGCTTTTCTGTCTAAAGCAAAAAATAATTTTTCTAACGCATTGGTAACATGTTTTGATGATTGAAATAATGCCAGCTTTAATGCCGAAGGGTATGCATCGTTGGTAGATTGCGATAAATTAACATGATCGTTCGGAGAACAATACTGATAATCACCTTTTTGATGCCCCAATTTTTCCAAAGCGATATTTGCAATAACCTCGTTGGCATTCATGTTTACCGAAGTTCCTGCACCACCCTGAATCATATCAATAGGAAATTGTTCAAAATACTGATCTTTCAGAATATCCAAACAAGCTTGCGAAATAGCATCTTTCAGCGTTTCGTTAATCAATCCCAATTCAAAATTCGTTTCAACTGCTGCTAATTTCACAACCGCTAACGATTTTATAAAAATGGGATACTGATATAATTTGTGGTTTGATATTTTAAAGTTGTTAATAGCGCGTTGGGTTTGCACGCCGTAGTAGGCATTTTCGGGTATCTGTAAATCGCCTAATAAATCAGTTTCTGTCCGAAAAGAGTTCATGCTTTTTGTTTAAAATTACAAAAAATCTTTTAATAGGCTTTTAATTTATACGGAATATTAACAAATAAATAATTTAGCAGTTAAAAGAAATAATAGGCATTTGGTATGTGATTTATCTCGTTTTCTTTGCCTATAACCACCGAAATGATATCCAAACTTACTTCTAAATCTAAATCTTTATCTATGATGTACGCATTAGTAGCTTCTAAAATTAGTTTGATTTTTTTGTTGTTCACAAAGCTTTCGGGCTCGCCAAAATGAGTCGATGTTCTGGTTTTGACTTCGATAATTGCCAAAATGTTTTCTTTAGTAGCAATAATATCAATTTCGGCTTTTTTATAACGATAATTAGTTTCAAGAATAACATAATTGTTGGCTATTAAAAATTCTTTAGCCAATTGTTCGCCTTGTTTCCCAGTATCGTTATGCGTTGCCATTTTAAATGTATTTTAGAGATGTAGATTCCTTATTGATGTTTAACGAAACTTTTGTTCCCAACTTTAAAGCGCGATTATCAGGAATGTGTCCGGCAGGAAAATCAAAACAAATTGGGAAATCATATTCCTTGCAAAGATCTAAAACAATTTGCTTAACATCGTACCCAAACGGAATCTGGTTGTCGTGCATATCGGTCATTCCCCCAATAATCAATCCGTTTAAATCATCAAAATACCCGTTGCGTTTCAGGTTGTAAAACATTCGGTCGATATGATAAAGATATTCATCTAAATCTTCTAAATACAATATTTTATTTTTGGTGTTGATGGATGATTTCGATCCTAACAAACTATAAATAATCGATAAATTTCCGCCAACAAGCAAACCTTCTGAAATACCTGTTTTATTACTTGAATTTGATGGGATTTCAATTTGATGATCTTCATTAAACAATGCTTGGCGTAATGTTTCTTTAGCTTCGGTCAACGCTTTTGGCACAGAATACGGCATAATGGCGTGCAAAGTGGCAATGCCTAAATTGTGAATATGGCTGTGTAAAACGGTAATGTCGCTAAAACCAATCACCCATTTTGGATTTTGTATGAATTTGGAAAAATCGAGTTTATCAATGATTCGAACGGTTCCGTAACCACCACGCGCAATCCAAATAGCTTTAATGGTGTCATTATCTATCATTTGCTGTAAATCATCTGTGCGTTGTTCGTCTGTTCCGCCCAATTGATTCGCGTTTATATCAATGGTAGATCCAAAAACAATGTTCAATCCCCACGATTCAAAAAGCGAAACAGCTTCTTGCGCTTCATCTCTGGTAAAACTTCTTGCGGTACAAACCATTGCAACGGTATCGCCTTTTTGTAAATATGCGGGAATTTTCATGATGATAATTTTAAACAAAAATAGTTTTTAATTGATATTTAGAAAACTATGTTGGTTTTATTTTACCACAGATTCACAGATTTTTTTAAAATGATGATATTTTTTTGTTAAGAATGTCAGGTCGAGCGAAGTCGAGACCTTTTTTAAAATCTACATCTCGACTTCGCTCGATGTGACAAGTATTGTAGTAATATCTGTGACTTATTAAATCGACAAATAATAAATAACATTTCTTTAAGTTTTGATCTATTTAACCATAAACAAAAAATGATTAAATTTGTAAACAATTTTAATTTAAGAGATCATGTATCCAGAAGAAATAGTAAAACCAATGCAGGCTGAATTAACTTCGGCAGGTTTTGAAGCATTATATACATCAGAAGAAGTTGAAAACGCTTTATCAAAAGAGGGAACAACATTAGTAGTTGTAAACTCGGTTTGTGGTTGTGCGGCAAGAAATGCACGTCCAGGCGCAATTATGAGTTTAAACAACGGTAAAAAACCAGAAAATATTGTAACAGTTTTTGCAGGTGTAAATAAAGAAGCAGTTGATACAGCACGCGAAAAAATGTTTCCATTTCCACCATCATCACCATCTATGGCATTGTTCAAAAACGGAGAATTGGTGCACATGTTAGAGCGTCATCATATCGAAGGACATCCGGCAGAAATTATTTCAGAAAACTTAAAAGAAGCTTACAACGAACATTGTTAATCTTTTAACTGAAAAAATATATAAAAATCTATCGAATTTCGGTAGATTTTTTTATTTGTCGTATATTTGAACATAAATTACGTAAAGTGCACAAAATTTTATCTTATCCGTTAAGTATTGTATATTATTTTTTATTAAGCTTAAGCTTGTTAATTTTTCATCCGATACAATGGATTTGTTTGAATTTATTTGGATACCAGGCACATACACGCAGTGTTGTTATACTACAATGGTTTTTAATGCGCAGTGCCAATGTTTTAGGGACAACTTTTGCAGTAAAAGGACTTGAAAAATTACCCGTAAACAAACCAATTATTTATGTATCAAACCATCAGTCAATGTTTGATATTGTTTCCATAATTTGGTTTTTAAGCAAAACACATCCAAAATTTGTAAGTAAAAAAGAATTAGGCAAAGGTATACCAAGCGTATCGTACAATTTAAAACACGGCGGTTCGGTTTTAATAGATCGTAACGATCCAAAACAAGCATTACCTGCTATAAAAGGTTTGGGCGAATATATACAGAAACACAACCGTTCTGCAGTAATTTTTCCCGAAGGAACTCGATCTAAAAACGGTGCGCCAAAACGCTTTTCAGAAAACGGGGTAAAAATGCTTTGCAAATTTGCACCCGATGCTTATTTGGTGCCTTTAACAATAAATAATTCGTGGAAAATGTTCCGTTTTGGAATGTTTCCAATGGGGTTAGGAAGTGCAATAACATTAGAAGTACACGAAGCAATGAAAGTTTCCGATTTCGATTTTGCCACCCTATTCAAAAAAACCGAAGAAGCAATCGTTTCTTCCATAAAATAACACAACGCAAGTTGTACAAAAAACAGTAAAAATGTCTATTCAAAATGTTCGATTAGAAGTAATGCAGTTCTTGGAAAAGAACATAGATACTTTTGTACAGAATTATTTAATTCCTGTAGAAAAGATCTGGCAGCCTTCAGATATGTTACCCGATTCACGCAACGAAAATTTTTTAGAAGAAGTTCGTGAACTACAAGCTTATGCCAAAGAATTACCTTATGATTTCTGGGTGGTTTTAGTAGGCGATACCATTACCGAAGAAGCGTTACCAACGTACGAATCTTGGTTGATGGATGTAGAAGGTGTTGACCAAATGGGAGGCGAAGATGGTAGTGGAAACGGATGGGCTAAATGGATTCGTCACTGGACGGGCGAAGAAAACCGACATGGCGATTTATTAAACAAATATCTGTATTTATCTGGTCGTGTAAATATGCGCGAGGTTGAAGTTACCACACAATATTTAATTAACGATGGTTTTGATCCGGGAACAGACCGCGATCCGTACAAAAACTTTGTATTTACAAGTTTCCAGGAATTGGCAACGTATGTATCTCACAACCGTGTGGCACAATTGGCTAAAAAACATGGCGATCATAAATTATCAAAAATATGTAAGTTGATTGCGGGCGATGAAATGCGTCACCACCATGCGTATTCAGAGTTTGTTGAACGTATTTTTCAGGTAGATCCTTCGGAAATGATGAAAGCTTTTCATTACATGATGAAGAAGAAGATTACTATGCCGGCAAATTTAATTCGTGAATCGGGCGGAGCGATTGGCGATGCATTCCATAATTTCTCAGAATCGGCACAACGTATCGGTGTTTATACCTCTATGGATTACGTTGATATTTTAAACAAGCTGATTAAACGTTGGGAAATTGATAAAATTACTAACCTGACAGACGAAGCCGAAAAAGCGAGAGATTACTTGATGAAATTACCAGACCGTATGGCGAAATTAGCTGAGCGCATGAAGATTTCAGACGAATCGCACGTTTTTAAATGGGTAACACCAGCAATTGTAAAATAATTTAGAGCCGATAGAAATATCGGCTTTTTTAATCTTTGGTAAATCTTGTGTCACGTGTTAACCACAATTCGTCAGTTCGAGCGAAGTCGAGAACTTTTCAATGAAAATATAGTCTAATTAAAATACTCAAATGAACTACATAGATCAAACCATAGCCTTTGTTAAAAAAGAATTAGAAGGAGCTGAAGCCGGTCACGACTGGTTTCATATTCAACGTGTGTACAACAATGCGTTGAATCTTTTAAAAACCGAACAAGCAAATGAACAAGTTGTTGTTTTAGGTGCTTTGTTGCACGATATTGCCGACAGTAAATTCCATAACGGAGATGAAACAATCGGACCTAAAAAAGCAATGGAATTTATGACATCGATTGATATTAGCGATGAGGTTAAAGAGCACGTTGTAAAAATCATTGAAAACATTTCGTTTAAAGGTGGAAATTTCAACAGAACGTTTCAGTCAAAAGAATTAGAAATTGTTCAAGATGCCGACCGTTTAGATGCTATCGGAGCCATTGGTATTGCGCGGACTTTTAATTACGGTGGGTATAAAAACAACGGGCTGTATGATCCGGAAATTCAGCCAAAATTAAAAATGACCAAAGAAGAATACAAGAATCATAAAGGCACAACCATTAATCATTTTTATGAAAAATTATTGTTGCTTAAAGATTTAATGAATACCGAAACGGGAAAAAAACTGGCAGAAAACCGCCACAAATATATGGAAGGTTTTTTAGAACAATTTTATAAAGAATGGAATGGAAAAGCGTAAGAAATTACGCTTTTTTTATTGTAAACTATGTTCTGTTCATTGGTATGTACTTCGACCGAATTTATGGAAGCCTTTGATACTTTGGCTATATTGCAAAAAGCCAAGAAAAGTCAATTATCTGCATCTTGAAAAAGAAAAATCATTAGAAGGCGGAGTTTGTAGCGATAATAATCATGCTACAAAATATCTTTTGATTGTTTTTTAGTTAAGCACTCATTAACAAGCAGCTCTTAAAATGACGATGATGTGAATTAAGTATGCCTTTATTACTAAGTAAACACGGCACTGAAGCGGCATTGATGCGATATTAAGGCGGTATTGTATGGTGGGGAATGAGGGAAAAGGGAAGTTGGGAATGGTGGAGAAACTGAAAGGTAGCAATTTTTTTAGTATTTTAGATAAATTCGAAAAAGTATCGTAAAAAACACGAGATTATGGCTAAGGCAGACAATATTTTTAACATACGTGGACTTTTGGGAGATTTTATCTTTTGCCAGCGTAACGGTAAAACATACGTAAAGCGTTATTCGGGCGGGTTTACCAATGCGGCCACGCAGAACCACCCCAATATAAAAACAGGCCAGGAACGGTTTGCCCAAGTATCCAAATATGTGAAAATATTAAAGCAACAATTGCAACCGTATTTGTGGCGGCAGAAAGATGGTACTTTCCATAACCAGCTGATGGCTATTTTTCTGCAACTAGCGAAGAACGAAACGGAAAAAACTTTCAACGAGCTTGTGAAAGAATTGGACAGCTACAGCACCCTGACCAACAAATCACTCAATAAAAACTCGAAAATAGATCCAAGCTCTTTGGTATACGATGCCACTACCAACAAACTTAATTTAGGCACAATTCCATACGAACTGGCAGCAAAATATAAGGGAATGTATTTAGAGGTAGCAACGGGATGGTATGATTTTACTGATGAGATTTCACTAACCGAGCCCAACATACAGTACGTAAAGCTTGATGAGCAAGCTAAAAATGAAGATTTTGTTGTGGATTTTGCCCCTGTGAACGATAACGATAAACAATTACCTATTGTAGGATTAGCCGTGGTTTATACCGATGATAAAGCGAGTGAATCACCGCACCCTGTGCATGCTCTTATGGCTTGTTTTGTTAAACTGCAGAATGAATAACAGTTGCTCCAAGTTTTGTTTACAGTATATGTACACCGATGAAAATTTGAACGAAGCACAACGGAAAACGCATTGGCGAAGTGGCGGATAAATTGGACGAAAAGTTCAATTTAGCAGTAACGTAGCCGATGTGTTTCCACAGAAGCTAAATTATTAAAAAAAGCTGATTGTGGAACACATTCGGCGGAATAATGTGCAGAAAGTTTCAATTTTCCGTAAACCCCGCCATTTTGCCAATGCGATGTTAGCTGTAGTTATTTTTCGTATATAAAATCAACAATTGAAGATATTTTTGTGCCACTATGTTCATCATTCAAAGCAGAATATACTTGGTTAAGTAATCTAGAATCTATTGTATGTCCATAATTTTCTAAACTTTTGGCTCGTGATTCAATTTTAGCCTTAAACTCCTCTTGTAAAGCATTTCGGTATTCATTTAATTGTAATGTTTTCTTTTTATACAATGAGTAATAACGTTTTCTTAAATTTTCATAGTCTCTTTTCCAATCTTCAGCAGATTTTTCAATTGTAAAGAATTTATAATCGTTATATTCTATTTCATCTATGTCATCAAATGTTCCCCAATATTCTTCGTAGTCGCTTATTTCCCCTTCCCAAATATTTATCTTGTTTTTGTCTTTCTGTAAAAACATTTCTTCTCCTGAATACCTGTGTAATTTCCAATAAAAGTCGGTAAGTTCTTGGTCGCAAAAAACCTGAACAACTTCGTAATGATTTTTCGGTTCAGTTACATCTTTTATTACATTTTTATCATTCCAATTCGGAGTGTCACCGAAATAGAATAAGATAGAATTATTATCTCCAAGCTTAACTTTTTGAAGTATGTTCAAACTATTGATGATATTTTGGTTTTTCATAATTACAGCTAACGTTTTCGGGCTTTGCGTTCGGGCGGGTTTCGGAGCACAAAGCTTCAATTTATTACTAAAGTTTATTAGAAGCACAAAGCTTCAGGTTTGCACTTCAGCCCGCCTGACGCAAAACCCGTGTGCCTGTTGCACAACTCAAAAATAAATAAAATTTGTATCTTGTTGTATGCAAG
>CAMLFV010000020.1 GCA_946479395.1 uncultured Flavobacterium sp.
TATGCGTTAATGTACCCAAACATTAGAATTGTTGATGTAGTGAACAACGAAACTTTTTGGGGAAATAAAAAATATGCCATTACCTTGGCAATTAAAGCCAGCAAATATGAATACTTGGTTTGCATTGATGCCGATAAAAAAATACAATCAAATAATTGGTTGGTTCAGTTAACATCGCATTTTACCTTAAACAAAACCATTATTTTAGGATCTTTTTTTTACAGCAAACAAAAAGGCTTCTTCAACAAATACTTGCGTTTTTTTCACACCATGCAGCAAATTCAGTCGGTTGCTTGGACAAAAATCAGTCAGCCTTACAGTTTAAATCTGCAGCAAATCGCCTTTAAAAAAGAAGATTTTTACAATGTAAACGGGTTTATCAACCACATGCAGAAACCTTTATTCATGAACGAATATCTGGTGAACGATGCATCAACATCAAAAAACACCACGATTTGCGAACATCCCGATGCAATGATTGAAACCGAAGCGTTGAACCGTAAAGATTTTAAAATTTTTAAAAACCAGCAAATCAAACTATTATCAAACCTTAAAGGATCTGCAGCATTTAAAATCAAACTTTTTAATTTACTACAATTTTTATTTATCGCAACTGCAATTGCATCATTCATAACCCTTGAATATTGGTATGTTACGTTGGCAATTGTACTTTTACGTTACCTTATTATCTGGATATTATTTGCTAAAGCAGCTAAAAAATTCCGTTACAACGATCTAGCTTTTTACTTTCCTTTGTTCGATTTGTTTTATATCTTTATGCAAATTCAACTATTTTTAGGAAACCTTTTCAAAAAATCAACAACGTAACGTGGCACAAAAAACGGCAAGTGAAATTGCAGTATTAATAGAAAATGCAAAAACAGGAAGTCAGACTGCTTTTACTGCCCTGTTGGATATTTATTGGACAGAAGTGTATCATTTTATCTTGAAAAGAACCGAAAATGAAACCGATGCCGAAGATATTACCATTGAAACTTTTGCCAAAGCGTTTGATAAACTTTCACAATACAAAACCGAATTTGCGTTTAACACGTGGCTGATTGCCATTGCTAAAAATGTTCATATTGATTTAATCAGAAAGCGAAAAAGCAATGATATAGTTAATTTAAACGATAACGAAGAATTTTTGTTTGATACCCTTGCAGATGAAGACACCTTAGAAGACCAATTGATTTACGAACAAAATCTGGCAACATTAAAACTTTGTATTAAACAGTTAAAACCGCATTATCAGCAAATTATTCAGTTGCGCTATTTTCAGGAACGAAGTTATAATGAAATTGCCGAAATAATCAACGAGCCGTTAAACAATGTGAAAATTAAGATTTTGCGTGCTAAAAAATTATTGACCGAATTGATAAAAAAGCAAAACGAGTAATTTTAAAACGACACAATTTTGTTAATTTCTTTACTATTTTTGAAGTATCAAAATTATTAAAATGAAAGAAGATATTTTAGAACAATTAGTTGACGGTTATTTTCTTCGACAACCTGCTACATTTACTAAACACAATGTAAAGTTCAAACCAAAAAAAGAAGATATAGCTTTATTAGATAATCTAACTCGAGGAAAATTTTCCGTTCATTCAGATATTGATGTTTTAGCAATACATTTAAACGAAGAAAACGAGAAAAAAGTATCTGTAGTTAGTTGTAAATCTTGGCAAGATGGTTTTGATATTGATTTGTATTATAACCATTTGATCGACGAAGAAAAAAGAAATGTAAAAAAGGGAACAGGTCCTATTTGGAAGAGATTTAGAGAATTAGTAGAACCTAATTGGGCTAAAGCTTTCAGAGAAAAAATATATGAAGAAACAAATTCATACGATTTCACATATTACATTGCAGTTACAAAGATTACAAAAAAATCAAAAATTGAAGACTTTGAAAATTGTGATACATTTCTAAATCTACTTTCAGATAACGGTAAAAACAAGGTCAAAATAAAATTTCTAACCTTAGGAGATATTGTTTCAGAAATAATGAATGAGAACAGTAACACAACAGTTGAATCAACAGAAATTGGACGATTTCTTCAACTCATAAAAGCTGCCGGACTAAAGTTTCAGCCTACAACAACTCAAATAGTCGTTCCTTAAAGTAAATTTATAAATTTATGAGAAAAGTAATTTTAGATTTAGCGGTTAGTTTAGATGGTTTTATTGAAGGATCGAACGGAGAAATAGATTGGTGTATCATGGATGATGATATGGATTTTGATGGATTTCTTTCCAATATAGATACTATTTTTTATGGCAGAGTAAGTTATGATTCATGGGGAAATTATCAACCTGATAACAATGCCGATACTTCTGAAAAAGCCTTTTGGTAAAACATTCATTCAAAAAAGAAATATGTTTTTTCAAGCGAAATCAGAAATGATGAAAATGCTACTTTTATAAATTCTAACATTGCCGATAAAGTTGCCGAAATTAAAAATCAATCGGGAAAAGATATCTGGCTTTACGGCGGGGCAAGTCTTATTCAAACTTTTATTCAGCTAAATTTGATTGATGTTTATAGAATTTCGGTTCATCCCATAGCTTTAGGAACGGGCAAACCGTTATTTGAAAATCTTACCAACCGATTGAATTTAAAACTGATACAAACCAATACCTTTAAATCGGGCGTTGTACAATTGATCTACGAACCTGTAAAAGATTAAATATGGTTGAACTTTTCAAAGCGCATTTAGATAAATTTGTTTCGATAACCAATGTTGAATTCTCTCAAATAATTTCATTTTTTGAAGTGAGATCAATCCGAAAAAAAGAAAATCTTTTAGAAGAAGGACAAATATGCAAAGAACATTTTTTTGTTTTGAAAGGTATTTTACGCAAGTTCTACATCAACGAAAAAGGATCTGAGCAAACTACCGAATTTGCTATTGAAAACTGGTGGATGACAGATAATATGGCATACAAACATCAATCGCAAACCGAATTTTACATTCAGGCAGTTGAAAAAACAGAACTTTTAGTCATCACACAAAAAAATCAGGAATTACTTTTAAATAAATTTCCACAATTAGAACGTTATTTCCGGTTTGTTTACCAACATGCGTATGCTGCCGCACAAATGCGTATTAAATACATTTTTTCTTTTGCTAAAGACGAATTTTATTTTAATCTTTTAAAGAAACATCCCGAATTTGTTCAGCGTGTTCCGCAATATTTAATCGCATCTTTTTTAGGTTTTACGCCAGAATATTTAAGCGAAATTCGCAAGAAAAATGTTTCTTAAACCAGTTTAAGTTTTTGCATTGAACTGTTTCTCAACTTTGCATCAGATAAAAATAAGAAATCATGACAAAACGTATTAACATCAACAAAACGGCACCACAAGCATATAAAGCAATGATGGGATTAGAAATGTATCTTGCAAAGCGCACTACTAAAATAATCTGTGAATCAGCGGGTATAATATAGACATTCTGACTGCAGTACAGTTTTATTTTATCAAAAAATCAGTATATTTGAATTTATCAAAAAACGGAGGCCTTATGGAGACTACAAGCAAAAAGCATTTAGGACGCAACATCAGCCGCATACGCGAAATGAAAGGAATGAAACAGGAAACACTTGCCGAGATTCTGGGTATCAGCCAACAGAAAATGTCGGTAATAGAAAATACAGAAGAATTGGACGATGCCAAACTAAACGAAATTGCCAAAGCTTTGGAAGTACCGGCAAGCGCTATTAAAGAGTATTCTGACGAAAGAATGATTAATTTTGTAAATAATTTTTATGATAACAGTTTATCAAATAGCCAAGGAGCAATATTTTCTCCGTCTAATTGCAACTTCAATCCTTTAGACAAACTTGTTGAAGCGTACGATGAAAACAAGAAATTATACGAACGCCTTTTACAGGCAGAAAAAGATAAAACTTCGTATTTGGAGCAATTGTTAAAAAAATAAGAATTACTCAATTAACGAACCATACCATAAAAAGTAAAAAATTCGGCTATTTCAGAAAGAGACAGCCGATTTTTCTATATATAAACGTTTTTGCCGAAAATGTGTTTCATGCACTAAAGTAGCCTTTGCCATGCTTTATGTACGGAGTATCTACCTAGGTACTGTTTTAGAAGATCTTTCGGTTGGGTGGTTTTGCGTTATTTTTATTTTTTAAAACGATACGTGCTAGAAATATATGTTATTCGTAACGGGTAACTATCTATTCTTCTTAAAATTCTCTGCTTGTTCCAATACATTTTTATACACATCGTCTTGTGTAATGGGTGGATAACCGAATTGATGCAGTTTTACAATTATATCCATTTTAAGTTGTGCTTTAATATCGTCACGGTCGCTCCAATCAGGATATTTAGCGGTATTGTCAACAATGCTTTTTATTTCACGAGCTAGCTCAAGCATCTTATCTTTATCAAATTCAAAACCGTATTGTTTACAAATCATATCCAAAATGTCATAGAAAGCTTTTTCTTCGTAATCTATTCCTAAATCTTGAAACGAATCCATTTCAACACGAAGTTTGATTATGAGATCCAACATTTGTTCTGCGGTATCAAACTGAATGCCTTCATAATCTAAGATATCACCTTCGCTTCGTTCATTATAGCGATTAATGATCGATTGCAATCGCTCTGAAAAATCTTGTCCTTTAACTTTATTAACCTTTTTAAAATCGTTAATTGTCTGTTTCAGTAATCGTTCTAATATTTTTATTTTCGTATTGGGTAATTCCAAATTAGATATTTTCTCGATGAATTTATCATTGAACAAATCAATCGCATTTGCTTTATTGTCATCTAACTTAAAAATCTCTTCAACACCTTCAGAAATAATTGCTTCTTCTACCAACTTAGCAACTTTTGCATTCATTTGAGCCGTATCGGGTGCTTCACCTTTTGTTAGTTTCACCACAATAGATTTTACTGCAAAATAAAAATGAATTTCATCTACTTCTCTCGAACTAAACAATTCTGAACCGCTTACTAGATTGTATGAAGATTTTAGCTTCTTGGTTACATTCACAAAAAACTTCTCAGATTCTTCTGTCAGCAATACCAATTCAGAAGCTCTGTTTAAACAGTTTAAACGCTGAACAGGTAATCCTTCAAAATAATCTTTTGTATCAAAGCGATGAAAAAATTGGCGTAATAAATCTAACTGATCTCTAACAATGATTTCTGCTTGTGAAATATCTTCAAAATCATCATCGGCAGTTTGATTGTTAAACATACCTAAGGCATGATTCAAATTCTTTTTGATGCCGATATAATCTACTACCAAACCACGATCTTTTCCTTGGTATTTTCGGTTTACTCGAGAAATAGTCTGTATTAGATTATGTGTTTGCAAAGGTTTGTCAATATAAATCGTATCCAAAAAAGGAACATCAAAACCTGTTAACCACATATCAACCACGATGGCAATTTTAAAATTGGAATTGATTTGTTTAAACTGTCGATCCAGTTCTTTACGATCCTCTTTACTACCTAATAAATCCCACAATTCCTTTTCATCATCTTTATTACGTGTCATAATCATCTTAACACGCTCAATAGGCTTGATTTCTTTTTGTTCTTTTTCGCTCAATGATTCCGGAAGCATCATTTCTCCCCATTCAGGTCGTAAAGCTAAAATCTCTTGATACAACTTGTAAGCAATGCCACGAGAAGCACATACAAACATGACTTTGCCGGCTACTGTTGCGTTTTCTTCCAAACGATTTTCATAATGCTCCACAAAATCTTTCGCAATTGCTTTTATACGGTCACCATCACCTAAAACCACTTCCATTTTGGCAATGGCTTTTTGGCTGGCTTCTACATGATATTCTGATGCACCTTCGGCCACCGCATTTTCATAATATTGTTCAATTTCCTGAACTTTATTGTAATCTAAATTCACTTTTGCAGCCCGACCTTCATACACCAATCGCACGGTAATTTCATCATTTACCGATTCAAGCATGGTATATTGATCTACCACGTCACCAAATACTTCTAACGTTTTATCAATTGGTGTTCCTGTAAAACCTACATACGTTGCATTTGGTAAGGAATCGTGCAGGTATTTGGCAAAACCATACAATTTCGTAACACCTTTCTCTTCATCAATTTTTACTTTCAAATCTAAATTGACTTGGGAACGATGGGCTTCATCTGAAATACAAATAATATTGGTTCTGTCTGATAAAATATCTGCATCTTCGGCAAACTTTTGTACCGTTGTTAAATACACACCGCCACTTTCAATCCCTTGCAATCGGTTTCTTAAATCAGCTCTTGATTCAATATTGATGATGTTTTCATCTCCAATAAATTTTTTGGCATTGGTAAAATCTTTAGATAATTGATCGTCTAAATCGGTACGATCGGAAATGATGATGATGGTTGGACTTGCAAATTCTGTAGAACGCATCAACAAACGAGAAAGGTACAACATAGTGTAACTCTTACCACAACCTGTTGCTCCAAAATACGTTCCGCCTTTACCATCGCCTTCGGGTTTACGGTGTTTCAAGATATTTTGATAGAGTTTGTTAGACGCATAATATTTCGGATAACGTGTTAATATTTTCAGTTCGTTTTTTGATGTATCAGGAAACAACACAAAGTGATGAATAATATCAACTAAACGGTTTTGGTTCAACATTCCATGAACTATTGAAGTAGTAGTCTCAATACCTGTTAAGGCTTTCTTTTCTGCTCCAGTAATCTTGTTCCATCCGTAGAAAAATTCGTACGGTGAAAACACTGTTCCGGCTTTATTGTTCACCCCATCACTAATCACACAAAATACATTGTATTTCATCAGTTCCGGAATATCTTTTTTATAGCGAATTGTCAACTGTTTAAAAGCATTATAGATAGTAACCTTTTCTTCAATCAAAGTCTTAAACTCAAATACCACCAACGGAATTCCGTTTATATACAAAATTAAATCAGGAATACGCAGTTCCGAACCTTGAATTTCTAATTGATTGACGATTTTGAAGGTATTGGCTTGTATGTGCTCAATATCTATATATCGAATATGTAAATCTTTCTTATTAGGATCATTTCGTTTAAAAATCAAACCATCTGCCAATAATTTATAGATGTATTTGTTAGATTCATACAAATTAGAAGCCGATTGAAAAGCGATTTCATTGGTAATGCTTTCCAATTCTATTTCTTCTAAATCTTCATAACGATTCTGTAAAAACGCACGCAAATCATCCTTGATCAATACCTCTTGATTCGAGCTTCTCTGCAACTGTTTTCCATCAACATAAGTATAGCCTTCTGTTTCCAAAAGGCTGATAAATGCTTGTTCTAATTGAGATTCGGTGTATTTCATGTTTTTTATAGTAGTGTTTGGTATTTGGATTAGTGAGATTGATTCATTAAATCTTCAATTTTTTTCATTTGTTTAATCAAATCTGTCCAAGATAAACTATCTCCAACAATCATATTTTGTTGCATGATTTTATAATCGGCCTCCCATTGAGCAATTATTTCATCAGGTGGTAGAATACTCAATTTTCCTTTTTCGTGATTGGAGTAATCGACACCTCGTAAAGGCGTAACCTTTTTACGATGCTCCACTATGGTTTCAAACAACTCATTATCAGCAAGAGCTAGTTCTCCAAATCCAGCAACCATCATTTTATCTAAATCGTACAAATGACGCGTCAATCGGTCGGTTCTAATTATATCTATCGGTTTTGAAAATTCTTCATGTAATAATAAAACCTTCTCTATAAATGTTCGTGTTGGTACAACCACCTGTACATCAAATCCATCCGATGTAAAGGGTAATTCTTTGTAATTTTCATCAATAAACGAAAGGATGTTTTTAGTTTCAGCTGGTTCTATTAACGATCTTGCTCCCATTTCTAACAATACTCTTTGTTGAATATAAGGATTGGTCATTGGAACTACAGATTGATAATACACTTCCAATGTATTCGGGTCGCTGGTATCATCAACTTTATCATTATATCGTATTACATATTGGTCACGATGAATGCCCAATTGATCCAATTGATGCATCAATTCTTCTCTAAATTCATTGATAATAAATGAACCCGATGCTTTTCTTAGTTTTTTGATTTTCGTACCTGAATCCAAGTCGTCAAAACCTAACAAATGTCGATCTATGATTAAATCAATATCTTCTGAAAAGCGATCAATGATATGATAGGCTTTACTTAAAGAAGTACCTCCTTTAAAAATAATGGAATCTGCATATTGAGATTGAAAGATAGCTTTCAATAAAATACACACCCACCAATCCTTTTCTACAACAAATGCAGGCAAACCTTTGGCTATACCTGTTTGTTCTAAAACTTGTATCTTTTGTTCTGTTGATAGGTTAATCCACATTTTTAGAAGTTGTATATAGGTTATTGATGTGTTTCTGTATCCAAACCGGTGCATATTTTACCTGCTTTTGGACCACTTGGGAGTCGAGTTGCACTATAGAAGGCTTTATTTTTTCTATAAACTCTTCGGTTACGTTGTTTTGGCCCACCTCTTTAAACGCTTGTACAATCAAATGCAACAATTCATCTTTGATGGCAAAACTTTTAGGAACCGTTTTTTTGAATTGAATGCTACGGTTTCCTATTTTAATTTCTCGTTGCGAACCATCGGACAGATACACCGCTTTTAGAGGAACTTGTGTGGTTAGCCCCAACAAATACAAAGCGAATACACCCGTTGGGGCAATACGTGCTTTGTCGCGTTGTGCTATTTGCTTGGCTATTTCTTCCGTAGTAGGATAAAGAGTACCTAACAAAGGATCTCTTTTAGGTTTTAGATAAATGCCTTGAGCCAAACGTTCTAATATGCCTTCATTAACCAAACGAAAAAGCGTTAAACGGATATTACCAGCTGAACCATACGCATAGAAATCTTCAGCGAAAAACATTTCGCCTAACGATGATTTTAAAATCTTTGTTTCTATTTGATTTTTAGAGGATTTCACTTGGTAATGTCATTTTATTTTGTAACAAATTTAGTGAAAATTTGTTACAAAATATATTTCTTTATTCGTTCGTTTGAATGACTTATTAAAGCTTTTACTAATTGTGATTTGGTGTGTTTCATGATTATTTATGAGAAATAATGTTTTTTAAATACTTAATAATAGGAACATTATCTATCTCATTAGACGTTAAATTTGGCTGCAATACTTCTTTCCAATACAAGTTGGCATTATAAGGTTTACCATCAGAAATTAAATAATCTTTATATCTATATTTTTCTAAAATATTTTCATCTTTATGAGCCGGCTCAAAAGTTGGTGTATTTACTTGTAATAGTCCACAAGAATAATTCTGTTTTTCATAATCAAATTTTAATTGTTGATAAATAGATTTTTGAATTCCAGATTCAAAAGGTATTAATCCATGACTGTCTAATTCTTTCAACTCTGCTTTATCGGAGTCACAAATAATATGATATTTAATATTAAATCTTGAAAATATTTTCTGAAAGAAAGGAATATTACTCACTGTACCACAATTGACTACAAAAATATCTTTATCTGTTTCTACTTCATTGAAATATCCTCTTAAAATAATTTCTTCTGTTGGTCCTTCAATTAAAACAACTTCATCAGCATAAAAAGATTCGCATATAAATGGGTTGAATCTTAATACTTCATTCATTTCTTGTTTTAATTCTTCTTTAGTTCTAATGTCTTTTGAATTTTTTAAAAATTCATCATTTATTTGAAATAATCGTGTTCCGTCATCATGCTTCACCATCCTAACCAATGATGATTTTTCTTTTGTTATGTCTATCATTTGAGGTGAATGTGATGCACATAAAACCTGATATGGTGTATCAGTTTCACTAACTTTATAGATTAATGTACGCAATTGCTTCATTAATTTGGGATGAAGAAATAATTCTGGTTCTTCAAAAAGTACGATGTAATCTTTTCTGTTTTCTACTCTTTGAAACTCTTCAGCAACATCCTTCATTAACAATAATGAAAAAATAGCAGATCTAACAGCACCATGTCCTACTCGGTCATGACTTGTTGGAATCGTTTCATCTTTCTCACCATTACTATTATGCTCAAAATGAATCGAAAAACTTTTACCTATTGAATTCTCAGTCCATTTAGCTTTATCCTTTTCACTCAATTCAATTTTTGTATTTGGAAACAGAGATTGGAAATATTTATTTACTTCTGCTTTGTAAGATTGAATTGATTCTGGATTATATAGTTTATCTTGTAACTCTTGAATTTTAGCTTGTGCTTCTTTTAGCTCTTGTCGTTCTTTATCTTCTAAATTAGCATTTGCTTTTTGCTTTAAAATTTCATTTATAATAGCTTCTCCTTCTGCTTCAGTAGGCATGGCTTTAATAAAAATAGGAGTCGGTAAAGCAGCTTGAAATACAGTATGTAAGCCAATTCCTCCATAGTTTTTTACTTCATATTTGCTATTAATATAATCCCAAGTGTAGTTTTCTATTTCAGGAGTAATTTTTTTTGCTGAATTTGCTTTTACTACTCTTTTAACTTTTAATAAATTATTTTCATTAAGCCATTTTTTGAGACCTTCTTTCTTATTTATAATAGCATCTTTATCAAAATCATATTCATCTAGTTGTAATACTATTTCAAATTCAATCTCATTTTCAATATTCATTCTATAAAAATCTTCTAATGTTGCATTTGAATTCTTATAATAAAATTCATAAGCTTTTAAAAAGCTTGACTTCCCAACGTTATTTTGACCTAATAGAAAAATTGTGTTAGAATTGTTAAATTCTATAGTATTGTTTTCTAATCCACCTGCAATTCCTCGAAAGTTATTTACCCCAAAAGATATAATCTTCATAATTTTAGTGTTTCTTTAGTTTATAGTATTTTAGTTTTAGTTACCCCCTCCAACGTTGCCAAGCGACTTAACAACAACGCTTGAAGTTGAGTGAGTTTTTGGTTTTGTTTTACTTTGTTAATTATTTGTTCAAAAACTTGAAAAAATTTATCATTAAATAATTTAATAATATTATAGTTATATACAATTTTTATGTTTCTAATAAAACTTAATGTAATATATTTCTGAGTACTACCATTTAGCTCGCTTTCTAAATAGATTTTAAAATCAGTACTATTTAAAAACAAGTATAAAAATGATCTAAATTCTAAATAATTAGATGTTTTTATTAATCCTAAATTCTTAATAGCAAAGTCAATGGATTTATAAGTGACTAAATTAACAGTACCAACAGTACCTATCATTGAAACCAAAATATCTCCAAAATCAACTTTACTACGTTTATTAACTTGGATAAAATCAATTTCAGAAATACTATATGCATTATTTAA
This sequence comes from uncultured Flavobacterium sp., assembly GCA_946479395.1. The sequence goes on from CAMLFV010000020.1 coordinate 11,330, forward strand.
ATCAATATCAAATTTATTTATATGCATTGATGTAATCAATTTATTTCCTTCTCGTACTTCTTTTGGTGAATCATGTGTTCCATCTTTACATTCTACAATATCTCCCAAACTCTTCAACTCCCAACCCTCAGGAATTTCCTTTTCTAATTCTTGGTTGTACACCATTGCACCGCCAGAGGATTTGTAAGGTTGTCCTTCTTCGTTCGGAAATTCAAAATCAACAAACCATTGCTTGTACAACGTTTGAGCAGTTGCTTCTAACTTCTCGCAGATTTGTTCGTTGACTTTTATTTTGTTTTCTACCGCTTGGTATTGGGCTACAATTTCGCGCTGTTTTTCGATGGATGGAATTCTAATTTCAATTGATTTTAATGCATCTAAACTTAATCCACCACGTACGTCTGCATCTGTATAAAACCAACATTGTCTATCAAATTTACTTCTACGAAACCAAAGCATTAAATATTCTGGAATAACCTCTTCATCTATCACTTCAAACACATCGTAAGCAGGAGAAACAATAAATGGATAATCATAGGTAGACATTGAAATTGGTAATCGTTCATCTCTTCCAACGTGCATTCTATTACATGCAAATTGATTCTTTACAACGACTTTGTATTTTTTTAAATCAACTCCAATCGTATTTGCTACAGAAGGCATAAAGAATTTATCAATATTAATTCCGTAAAGAATAGTTGCAATACCATCTACATTTTTATTAGAAATAAATTTGACAATATCTCCTAACTTTTTATAACTCATAGCCCAACGATTTAAACACGTTTGCTACTTCTTGTTTCAAGGCTTCTTCTTGCTGAAACAAGTCTTTCAATTCGGTTTGCAACGTTTGCATTTGGGTATCGTAATCGATATTTTCGTCACGGTTGACAAACTCAATATATTTACTTGGTACCAACGAATAATCTTTTTTAAGGATCTCTTCTAAGGTTGCAGAGTAACAATATTCGGGTTCGTTCGCATAAGTCGTAGCTACATCTTTTTGTTGCCAGTTGTGATAGGTTGATGCTATCTGCTCAATATCTTGTTCAGCAAACTGAATGAACTTCTTTTCAAACGGTTCACCCTTTTGGCGTAAATCCATAAACAACACTTCACCTTCACGGTTACGATAGTTTTTCACGCCATCGTTTACTTCCACAGTGCGTTCTGTTTTATTACGGTTCAATATCCAAAGCGTTACCGAAATATCTGTAGAATAAAACATGGCTCTTGGTAAAATCACAATCGCTTCTACCAAGTCGTTTTCTATAATTTGTTTACGGATTTTGTATTCTTCACCACCACCCGAAAGGGCACCATTGGCTAAGATAAAACCAGCGACACCGTTTTGCGACAATTTCGAAATCATGTTCAAAATCCACGCATAGTTGGCATTGGATTTTGGAGGCACTTCGTAACCTGTCCAACGTGGATCGTCGGTTAATTCGTTTTCAGCGCGCCAATCTTTTAAGTTGAACGGCGGATTCGCCATGATGTAATCGGCTTTCAGTTCTTTATGCTGATCGTCACTAAACGTATCGGCGGCTTTATTTCCTAAATTGGCAGAAATCCCACGAATGGCTAAGTTCATTTTTGCCAGTTTAAAGGTGGTGTTCGTTAACTCTTGTCCGTAAATGGAAATGTCTTTTTTGTTGCCTTGGTGTTTTTCAATAAACTTCAACGACTGCACAAACATACCACCCGAACCACAAGAAGGGTCATAGATTTTTCCTTTGTAGGGTTCAATCATTTCGGCAATTAAGTTTACAATTGACTTTGGCGTATAGAATTCACCTTTCCCTTTTCCTTCGGCAATGGCAAACTTGCTCAGGAAATATTCGTACACACGCCCCACAATGTCCTGGGCTTCATCACGAAGCGTATCGATGTTGTTGATGGTATCCAATAATGCCGAAAACTTAGATTGATCCAATCCTAAGCGAGAGAAATAGTTATCCGGCAACGCACCTTCTAACGATTTGTTGGTACGTTCTATGGTTTTAAGTGCAGTATCTACTTTTAGGGTAATATCTTCTTGTTTGGCGTTTTCAATAATGTATTCCCAACGCGATGCTGATGGCAAATAAAATACATTTTCTGCCTGATAAAATTCCGGTATTTCTAAGAAGGCTTCTTTTCCTTCTGCAATCAATTCTTCTCTACGTTTAATAAATTTATCGCTTGCAAACTTTAAAAAGATCAAACTTAATACTACATGTTTATATTCAGATGGTTCTACTGAACCACGTAATTTATTGGCAGAATCCCATAGGATTTCTTCGGTACTTTTTGTTTGGACTTTTTTAGCCATGAATTTATTGATGTTTTGCGTAAATATACTAAATGTTAAAAAGCAAAAGAAATGAAAGCAAAGGAAAATGTTATGAGGAAACCCACAAATTGAGTATTTTATCTATAAAATTGTAAATTAAAATACGATGTTGCTAGGGAATATTTTATATTTGAACGTTTTAATTACAACTTAAAAATGCTTATGAAACTATTATTTAGTACAATAATCTTACTTTTATCAAGCATCTCATTAAATGCTCAAACAGACTGTAAAGAATTATTGGCGCAGAAAATCAATCTATATGATGATCTAGAAAAAACACAGTTGGAACTGACAACAAACTTCTCCAAGCTTACTGATTGTGGATTAGATGAAACGGATATGGTCTTTTTTAGTCAGCCTCCTTTTTTAGCAACATTGGTTATTGGCTGGTTAAACGAGGATTCTGAAATGGTAACCTATCAAAAGCTATTAGATGAAATATTAAAAATGAAAGCAACGCCTGAATATAAAGAGTCCGTTACCTTTTATAATGATTTTGTAGCCTTACGCAATAAAAAAATTGATCTTGCGAATTGGGAAACAGACAGCCAAATTCTACTAACATTGGCAAAAGACGAACGTGCCGTTGATGCCATTTATCAGGTTATTAAAGAAAATCCAGATGAATTTGAAACTTATGGCGACATGATGGACGAATTTAATAAGCTTGCCGATTCTATGATAAGTATCAAAGAACCCTTGGAAGAAGAAACTCCTTTTTTCACTGATGCCGAAATAATTGATTTCGATGAGTTGCTTTTAACTGCACATATCTGGGGTAAACCTTTACTGATTTATTTTACCGCTTATGCAGATGTTAATTCTCGAAAAATGGAAGAGGCTTTTTTATATGACAGTGACATACTGGATTTTTTAAATGCAAATTATTATACTGCAACATTATTTGTGGATGAGAAGAAAGAAGTTCCTGAGAAATACTTTACAAAAAATGAAAAAACAGGAAAATTAATGAAAACGTACGGAGCTTTTTATAACAAGATACAGGAAGAGCGTTTTAAAAATCAGACTCAGCCTTACTTTGCTATTGTATCTACTGACGGAAAAATTTTAAAAACACATGGTTTCACCCTAAAGAAGAAAGAATTTAAAAAGTTTTTAAAGTAGACGCTTCTACCACATAGGTACATAGAAAATATAAAATTTTAATCTGTCTATATAAATACACATACTCTTAAAAATCGGAATCCTCTTCCTCATCTAAAAAATCAAGCTCGTCATCTTGTTGTTTATAATCATGTGCAACGCCGGGCGGGTTGAACAAACCCCAAGTGTCGGTAATAAAGTGTATATTGTTGAATGCAGCAACCCACTCTACAAACAACAATCGGAATTCTTCGATCTGCATTCGGATGATTTGGTAATATTCCACATCTTCAAAACCCAACATTTTCATGGTGTGGTACGAAACCGTTAAATCACGTGTGTGGTACAATAGTGGTACATAAATAAAATGCTATATAAATATTTTTTTACAATTGCAGATTGTTTACAATTTTGTAATTGCCTTCTGAATTAGTTTCATGTTAGACTTGCTGATTTCAAATTCTTCAGACAACCTCATCCACTTTGCAAGTGCAGAACGAGTTTGCTCAATAACATTTTCTACAAATTCTTTTGACAACTTCGCTTCTAAACCTAGTTTAGTAAGATGCCTGACACTTATATTTCGTCCTTCTCCCATAACCATTGTACTTTGCTCTCCTGCTGGACCGTTGGAAAAAGTAAGGTCGTAAGCAGGTGATAATTTCCATTCGCCAAATTCATTCATCAGAAATGTAAAATTTTTTGAGTGATCGTCTCTATTGTGTGCCATGACATTAAAAACCGCTAATCGAAACATATTTTCTACTTCTCGAATATCTTTCGTTAATACACCTGTCAATGACAATAAATCTTCATAGTCAAGAGACGGAAATCTAAAATTATTATAAATCAAACCGCTGACCGTATGCATGTGTAAACGTTTGTTGCCATTTCTGTCAAAACGTTTTACAGCAAAATAGCCATTTCCCCTTTGGGAAGAAAACAAATGAATTGTCGGCATTTCAATTCCAGCATCTATCGCCATTAATGCGTAAACATATTCTATTGCGCCGGCATCAGTTCCATCTTGCGAATTTGGAAATTTTACCATCCAGTGTTCAAAACCATTGCTTAGCTGATCTGTTCCATGTATTATGTTTTTTCTTTCAGAATCAATACCAATCAATGCTTTTGGTCGTGCTCCGGCAGAAGATCCGTTCAAAGCTAAAAGTTCTGCAATTACTTCTTCCGATTCACCCTCCAAAACTTCCTGGGTGTGACTAGCCAGTAAATCCAAATCAATCATTTCATCGTTTCTATTAAGGCTTTGATCAGGTTCATAAACTAAAGCACCTAAACCATTTAATCCAACATGCGCTAAACGATCAAGTGGAGATATATCTGTCGCAGAAAAACCTTCCGAACGAAGTAAACGATCAAAAAGTAACCTTCCCCAACCATCTGGTAAACTATCGTTGAAAACTCCAGCTAAACCCTCAAAAGGAATTTGGGGAAGTTCTATCACACCACGTTGCAAAGGAAGTTTTATAGGAGAAATTTCTAAATTGCTATGCAAAAAAGCTTCATCATATTCAAAATAGATCATGGTATTACGAATAGCCAAACGCCCAACGGGTTGAATTCCAGAGCCGAAATTCAAACCTACTTTTATTTCTTTAACAGCTGTTTTCATTTTCTGCTTCCTCGTTTTCTAGTTGGTTTTTCCTCTGATTTTAATACTTCGTCAATAGATTTAAAATGTTGCTCTTTGGGTTTTAAAGCATCAACTATCTCTTCTAAACCACCAACAACCGAAAGTATTTTTAAAAATGAATCCAAAGAAATTACTCCCTTTTGTTCAAATTTTCGCAATGTTGATAATGGCACACCAGCTCTCTCCGACAAACCTTCCTGAGTCAGTTCCATTTGTAATCGTCGGGCACGGATGCTTTCAACGATTTTTCTCTGTACTTTTGACAACGATATAAATAACATCATGGTAGTATTTAAGCAGTATTAACAAGAATAAATACTACTATTGTAGTACAAATATACAAAAACTACTATTGTGAACTAAAGATAATTAATCTAAAAGTATATTTGCTATCCGTTTGGATATTACATCACATACTTTTAAAAATCTGTAATACTCCCCAAAATTAAGACAGCAATTTAAGATATGAAATTAACAAAAAAAGATTAATTTTAAAATCAAATAATTTATGTCAACAAGAAGAAAATTTAGTAAGGAGTTTAAATGAAAAGTGGTTTTGGAAGCACTGAAAGAACGCACCACCATAGAACAACTCGCTAAGAAGTACGAATTGCAACCCTCTCAAATCAGTCTTTGGAAATCTAAAGCTTTGAGCAATTTTGAGAACGTTTTTCAGGCAGAAACTTTAAATGAAAAAGAAAAACAAATCGACACCGAGAAACTTTACGCCACAATCGGTCAGCAAAAAGTAGAGATTGAGTTCTTAAAAAAAAACTTGCGATGATGCCTTTGCAAGAACGGCGGGAACGGATAGACAAAGACAACAAAATGCTGAATATTACCAAACAATGTGAGTTGTTATCCATCCACCGAAGTGGATTGTATTACAAGCCCAATGCAGAAAAAGATGAAAATTTGCAGATTATGGAACTTTTAGATAAACAGTATTTTGAAACCCCTTTTTATGGTGTTCTACGCTTAACAGACCGAGGAAAATTAGTAAAATAACTTCGGGCGATTTCTTGCTTTGAACTTGTTCTAAACAAAATTATTACACACTTTAAATAAGCTTTAGATTTGCTCATTGGGCTTCGCATCGTGTAATCTTACTACGACACGAGATGAAAGCCCATTGAACTAAAAATTACTTATTTTAATTTGTTTTTACTAATTCTACTCGACGATTTTTAGCCTTTTTTTGCTCAGAATCGTTTGTAAATAAAGGCTTTTCGGAACCAAAACCTTTGGCAGTTAGTCGAGATTTATCAATTCCGTATGCAATAATATTATTCATTACAGAATTGGCGCGGTCATTCGAGAGTTTTTTGTTTTGTCCGGCATCGCCTGTATTGTCGGTATGTCCTTCAATAGAAATTTTTAAGTTTTTATCTTTTTTAAGTGCTTCTGCAATTTGTGATACAACTTCTTTTCCTTCAGCCGAGATATTTGATTTATCTACATCGAAATTGATATATAAAATCGACTTTCCTTTTTCAGTCAAATCCTTCACTATTTCATCAGCTGTAACTTTAGTAATGGTTTGTATAAAAGCTTCTTCTTGTAAAACGTTTAGTTTTCCACTTGCGTTGTTAGAAGTAAATTGAACATAAATGTTGCCTTTATCTTTACTTCTAATTATGTAGAATTGAATATGCTGATTCCAATATCCCATATCACCGTCATTCCCTTTATTAGGATCTTTTTTGTGATAACGCTCATATTCTTCTTTGGTAATTTCTCCCTCAAAAACTTTTACCGCTCCCACTGAAAGTAAATAATCTTCCATACTTTTTACGAAATATCGTTGAGAATACTCTTCACCCCGTTCATTGGTGACGTATATTTTATACAATCTTCCTTCAAAAGGCGTCATAATTCCATTGATTGGAAAGAAGCATACATCAAATTTTCTTTCAAAAGGTTTGTTCATAGATTGTAATCCTTTTGGAAGATTGATGAAAGGAAAATCTCCAATATCGGCAGTTGAAAACGGAATGTCTTCAATATTGAATTCACTAGAAAATTTGGTTTCTTCTTTTTTAATTTCGCTACCTTGTACTATATTCTCTGTTGTATCTACTGTTTTTTGTTGTTTTGATGATTGATTACAAGAGATGACTAAAGCAGACAACCCAAGAATCACAATTGCTTTGTTCATTTGTATAGATTTTTTTGTAAGTCTTTTTTTAATTAAGAAGCTAATTAATTTATTGTTTTACTCCTTCAAAATCAAAATGAACATCTGTTACGGATTGCTCATCTGTACTAACACTAATGTTTTTATTAGAGCCATAATAATGGAAAATACCCTCTAAACTACCTATTAAGGAAACAATATCCTGTGTGTTTTCACCAAAAAAAGCACCTGTTTCTACAGTGAAAGTTTTAGGAGTTACATACGAATACTCTTCATCTGATTTTGCGGAAACTTTTAATTTATTACTTCCTTCTTTTGTAACGATAATAATAGCATCGAACCATTCATATGAACCATTTGTATCAGATGAGCTTAATTTTCCTTTATACGTTCCCACAGCAGCATCAATAGTACCTTGTGCTGGTTGTTCGTGTCCATTGTCATCATCTTTACTACAGCTTGTAGTTAATGTTCCCAATGTTAATACCGATGCAAGTGCTAATATTGCAATTTTTACGTTTACTTTTTTCATGTTTATTTCAATTTTATGATGAAACGCAAATCTCTATAAAATGCAGAATCAAGACAATCATCTAAAACAATGATATTCTTTTTAATGGTTTAC
>CAMLFV010000021.1 GCA_946479395.1 uncultured Flavobacterium sp.
AACTTTTTTCATAAGTAGTATTTTAATGTTAATAAATGTTTATGAGCCGAATATACTATTTTCTTTTGATATAACAACAAAGAAACTTCTTGTACTACATTAAGCAGAAACCACAACTATTTTACGAACTTTACTTAAAATTAGAAAATATGGAATTAGGAATATCGATGTTTGGCGATTTAAGGTTCAATCCACAAACGCAACAACGCAAAGCACCTCATCAACGTTTTACCGAAATTCTGGAACAGGTTAAACTGGCAGACGAAGTTGGTTTAGATGTTTTTGAAATGGGCGAACACCACCGTGCAGACTACAGCGTAACCAATCCGCAGTTGTTTTTAAGCGCAGCAGCAGCAGTTACAAAAAACATAAAATTAGGATCGGCAGTTACGGTTTTAAGTTCGAGTGATCCGGTGCGTTTGTTCGAAGATTTCAGTATGCTGGATCAAATATCTAAAGGTCGTGCACACATTATGGCGGGTCGCGGTAGTTTTATAGAATCGTTTCCGCTTTTTGGATTTAGTTTAGATGATTACGATGCCTTGTTTGAAGACAAGTTGATGCTTTTGCTGGATTTGATTGATAAAAACGGCACTGACATTAACTGGAACGGACGTTTGACTCAAAACCTGCAGAATGTAAATCTGTACCCAAAACCATTTCAGGATAAATTACCTGTTTGGATTGCGGTTGGTGGTACTCCGGCATCGGTTCTTCGTGCAGCCCGATTGGGTTTGCCGATTATGTTTGCCATTATTGGCGGAATGCCGATTAACTTTAAACCTTTGGTTGATTATTACAAAGAGAATTATTTGGCTTCAGGTCACGATGCGGCAAAAATGCAGTTAGGTATTAATTCGCACACTTTTGTTGGGGCTAACAGCAATATAAAAAACGAGTATTTTCCGTTTTATGCCGCACAGATGGATCATATTGGGAAAGACCGCGGTTGGGCGCCGTTTAGCAAAGAGGTGTTTTTAAACACCACCCGACCTGAAGGTGCGTATTTTATGGACGAACCTAATGCGGTAATCGATAAAATTCTGCAACAGCACGAATGGTTTGGTCATACCCGTTTTGTAGGACAGATGGATGTTGGCGATCCTGATCACAATATGCTTATGAAATCGATTGAATTGTTTGGAACTAAAGTAGCTCCGGAAGTTAGAAAGGCTTTAAAATAAATAAATCCTGCTGGTTTAAACTCTGGCAGGATTTATTCAATTTTTGAAGTAACATAACCCTTTTAAATTTTTTGATTTCGAAACATCAAAGATAAAATTTTCAGGTTCTTTGCAGAAGCGAGTATCGTTAATTGTAACACAGTAAGCAGTATCTCCAATGTATTCCTCTTTTCCATCTATCATAGCAGTGAATATTGACGATGTTTCTAAATAATACATTTCACCTTGCTTTATTTTGTTTTTAGATTCACAGTGATCTTTTTTTGAAACGATCTTATAATCATGTCCCTTAATTCTTTCTCTTGCATATATAATATAGTAGTCATTAATAGAATCAATACGACTAATGTAATATTCAACTGAACAACAACATCTATCATTCTTTGCAGATGAAGATTTACAACTAATAATAAATATAGATACTAACATAACAAAATATATGTAACGTATTTCAATCATTCTTTTCATAAATGTAATTTGAAATAATTATAATCAACTCTTCTTCTTTAACTTTTGTATTGAATTGTTTTTATCAAATCTTCCATAAAAAACTAAACTTGTATTTTATTCCATGCAATAACTTGCACGCCACTTGAATACTGAACTTTTAAAGGTAATTCGTTTAAATTTAAATCGCCCAAAACATAATCTGTCTGTAATTCATAAAGCGTAAGTTGGTACAACGGCCAGGGAATATGATGAATATCGTATCGATACAAATTTTCATCGGCATCAACATACAAGCAATATCGCTCGGTTAAAAAACAATCTAAATCGGTTTTATTGGTTATTTCAGTTCCAATTTCATACTTTGCTGCAAACGAAAAACATTTCTTTTTAAAAACCGATTGAAAGTAATCTTTATTGTTTCGATACATATCGGCATGTTCATAAGGTAAAACCGACAATAATTTTGAAACGGCTACTGAAATGATCTTACTTGCTTCGATATTTAAAAAATACACGCCCGTAATATCGTCTTTTACAACATAAGTCCGCAAATTGATCTCTTCAAAATTAGAAATTGGCGCAAACGGAGGCAAAAATCGCGGTCGGATTTTTTCCATAGTAAATGCCACCAATGACACGTAGGCTTCCTCATTAAACAAATCAATTGTTAAACCATCGGGAATTAATTCCTGCAAAATAGCTGCATCAACCTTCCAATGAAAAAACAAGGCACGGTTCCATTCCTGATAAAAATTATAAGGTTGTTTTGGGTAATCCCACGTTCGGTGATCGGTTTGTTTTAGTATTTTTTTGATTGATAATCCCATATCATTCCTGGTTTTTATCGTTCAACAAATCATCTGTAAAATGCCTGCGTTGCTTTTCTGTCGAAAATTTTGCAGCATTATATTGGTTTGATTTATTTCGGGGAATTGATAACGATTGCCACTTTTCGTTTTGAATCATTTTACCGATAAAAACAATCTGCCCAACGTGATACGGGTAATGCGCCAATTGTCTATTAATGGCTTCCTGCACCGTATGCCCTTCGTTGCGAATATAGATGATTTTGTTCAAATCGCTTTCAGACAAACTGTTCAAGGTATTAAACAAGCAGTTCCAACCGGCTTCCCATTTTTCCAGAACTTCGGCAGCCGAATTTAAATCGGCTTCAAATTCACTGTCACGATTTCGCCATTCTTTTTCGCCATCGGTTGTAAAAATATCCGTCCAACGCGAAAGCATGTTTCCCCACAAATGTTTCACAATAACTGCAATGCTGTTGCTTTCTGCATTAAACTGCCAAAGGAAATCGGGTTCTTGCAATTGTTCAAACGTTTTATCGCCCAAATGCTTGTAATAGGCAAACTGCTTTTTTACACTTTCTATAAATGTTGATTCCATTTGTTTCGATTTTAAAATAGTGACAAATCATTTTTTCCTGGATACGGAAGATCTAACTTAAACTCGGCATTCAATTGTTTAATAAAATGAGTTGCCAGCAAAGGAGATTCTAATTCGGTATTTTGGTGGACAAAAAAGTACAGTTTCTGCAAACCGTTTTTGCGCCAATCTTTAAGAACCGTAAGCCAATCGTTTAATCGATCATAATCATCGGCAGTATTTGCGCCAACGTATCGCACAAAAGCCGTGTTGCTTGTTAAACGCATGTGCAGCATATCGCGGCGACCGGCAGTATCAACAATAATATTTGCCACGTTATGCTTTTGCAACAAATTACAAAATTGATTAAAAATGGTTTTATCTGCAAACCATTCTTCGTTACGAACCTCAACAGCTAACGGAAAACCTTTTGGAAATTCTTCGATAAATTTCTGTAATCGGTCAAAATCTTTTGGTTTGAAATTCTCGTGCATTTGTAGAAAAATCATTCCCAACTTATCTTCGAAAAACGCCAAAGCATCGGTAAACGCCAATACTTTTTCATTAGTGTTCAACAACCTGCTGTAATGACTGATTGATTGCGGAATTTTGGGAAAAAACTTAAAGCTTTCAGGTGTTTTATCATTCCAAATCTGCACCTGATCTTTAGACGGCGAACTGTAATAAGTAGCATTCAGCTCGATACTGTTGAACTGTTGCGAATAATATGTCAGCTCGTCTTTTGTGCCTTTGGGATAGAAGTTTTTTAAATCGGTTTTGTTCCATTTTGCGCAACCTACAAAAACCTCGAAATCACCTTTAGGATTTTTCCCTAAAACAGCATAGGTTTCGGGCGGAGTTGGCGGTAAGGTAAAATCGACCAAAGACGGATCGGCAACTTTTCCAAATTTCATTTTTTATTTAAAGATAGGTTTTTTCTTAAAAACTGCCGATAATAATTGTTGATAATTACAGAGTTGCTATATTTATAAAAACTTAAATCTGTTTTATAAAATGCAAAATGAATATAAAACTTTAGCAGATTCTTATGAAAACGCTATTTTTTCTTTTAACGATTTTAAAGTTGGTGGTGTTGGCGGAAGCAGAATGACGATTAGTGAATATCACATTGAAATACCTTATAAAAATATGACAATCAACGTTAGTAATGAATTAGGAAATCATAATTTAGGAAAAGTTGATGTAACTTTAAGTAATTGTAATTTTCATTCTTTTGAGATTACTTCCCGCAATCATTTTATGAGTTTATTCTCACGTAAAAAAGAAATGTTGAAAATATCGTGTACCAATAATGCTTTTAAAAATACCCTTCAAAACACAACAATAGTTTCTGGTTTAGAGAAAATTGCAAAACAAAATGCGTTTGAACCACACATAACATCAAATTATACTAACGGAAAATGGAATATTTCCACCAAATATCATTTAGAATTTGAAGATAAAATTGGTGCTTTAAAAGCGTTGATCGATTTTCATAAATTGCTAATTGATTCGATTTAAAAATATTTAACCAAAAAACCACTCAATTGAGTGGCTTTTTGTTATTTATTCAATAAAATTGCGTCTATTACGTAGTTGTAATTCAACAAATCGCGATCGTCTTCGTTATAAATTCGTTCCCATTTAAATTCAGGCAGAAAAATGCGGGTAGCTGCTTTCCCGTTCCAATCTACTTTTAAATTGTGCTTTTCTAAAACTTCCACAATTTTTTTGGCAACATCTCTGCTAACCACATCGCTTACGTTGTCTATCTTCTGAAAACTAATGTACAAACCTTCTCCGCGAACAGCACGTTCCATATCCTGACCATGGTAAAAACAGTATCCTTCCGATTTCTCGTCGTTATCAATCAAAGTACGCTCAACTTCAGTAACTTCATATTCGCCGCCATCATTGGTAAATCCTGTATAATGAAGGGCAATAATTTTAGATTCTGCCAATTCATCAAAAGCCGCAATTAAACGGTTGGTTTGCGTATCATCGCCCCAAGATTCACTTTCTTTTAAAAGCTCTTCGTTCACACGATCAATCTGTTCGTATGCCCAATCTTCGGAAATTTCGTCTTCAAAACCATTATCTTCAATTTCTTCGATAATATTGTTCTGAATATCCTCTAAACTGTAAAATCCGGAACGTACCTGTGTGTAAATAGAATCAAAAATAAATTGCTGATCTTCAGACATACTCTGTTTCATATCAAATGTGCTTTTTAGCCTTTTAACTGTTTTAAATTTTTAATAGTACGAATATATTAATTCCATTTAAATTTTATACACTGGCTATTAATTTTTTATGTTTTTTTTCTAATTAATACAAATGATAACGTTAAAACAACACAGCCTTTAAAAGAAATTTATTTGGGAAAGGCTGTTTTGTAAAGTAAGCACTACCTTTGCAAATTGATATTTTAAGATGATGAATAAAGGATTAATTGCTTTGGCATTTGGCGGATTAGCTATTGGTATGACCGAATTTACCATGATGGGAATTTTGCAGGATATTGCTAAAGACCAGCAGATTGAAATTACACAAGCTGCCCATTTTATTGCGTTGTATGCATTAGGCGTTGTGGTTGGCGCACCTATTTTAACCATTTTTACAGGAAAGATCGCTCCGAAAAAAGTGTTGTTATTATTAATGTTGCTTTTTATAGTTTTCAACGGATTATTTGCCATTGCGCCAGAATACAATACTTTGGCAATTAGCAGATTTATGTCGGGCTTGCCACACGGCGCTTTCTTTGGAGTAGGATCGGTAGTTGCTGCACAATTGGTTCAAAAAGGAAAAGAAGCACAGGCAATTGCGTTTATGTTCACAGGGATGACCATTGCAAATTTAGCCGGTGTACCACTTGGCACGTACATTGGGCATCATTATTCGTGGCGAATTACCTACGGAATAATCGCGGCTTTGGGATTAATTACCATTGCAAGCATTTACTTTTGGCTTCCAAATATGAACAACAAAACAAATGGCGATTTAAAACAGCAGCTTTCTTATTTTAAACAGGCAAAAGCGTGGTTAATTGTCGCGGTTATTTCTATTGGAACAGGTGGTTTGTTTTCATGGATTACCTACATTTCGCCAATGGTTACAAAAGTGGGCGGTTTAAACGAAGACCGTGTTCCGTTTATTATGATATTAGTTGGACTGGGAATGTTCTTCGGGAACATTTTAGGCGGAAAACTGGCAGATACCATTTCTCCGACAAAAGCAGCGATTGCTTGTTTTACCACGATGGCACTTACGCTGGTTACGGTTTACTTCACGGCACACATTACATCGTTAGCTTATGTAATGGCTTTTGTTACGGGAATGGTTGCTTTTACCATTGGATCGCCATTGCAGATGATGCTGATTACATCGGCAAAAGGATCCGAAAATATTGCAGCAGCAGCGGGACAAGCAAGTTTCAACATTGGTAATACTTTAGGAGCTTATTTAGGTGGAATACCAATCACACTTGGTTATGCCTATAATTCGCCGGTGCTGGTTGGTGTGGGTATGGCGGGTATTGGTGCGATGCTTGCTATTGTTTATTTGAAGAAATATCTGGAACGATAAAATACACTTTTTGTAGAAAAAATAAACATACTTAGCGTTTTCTATACTTTAAACACGGTTTAATTAGCGATATATCAGCAGTGGCACAATGCTTGTTTTAAGTTAAGTGTAACAATAATATTTTAAGAGCTATGAAAAGTATTTTAAAGATTTTCGGAATTTTATGTTTATCAATCTTTGTTTTTACAGCATGTAGTGATGATGACGACCCAGCAAACAACGATTTTTTTGTTGGCAGATACAACGGTAAAGTAACATTTGCTAACGGCGACGAAAGTAAATCGAACGATAACGGACACGTACAGGTTGTAAAAGTAGGCGATAAATACAACTTTTTATTTTCGGACAGTATCCCGGATATTACCGGAATTGAAATTGAGAAAAATGATAACACCGCTGTAATGATCGGTTCTAACGAAACACATTACATAAGAATTACAGCAAGTAAATTATCTATTTTTTATTTAAAAGATGGTGCAACCTGGACAGCAGATGCTAATAGATAAAATAAATAGTATTTTTTTTAAGAGTCATATTTTTTAATATGGCTCTTTTTTTTATATTTACTCAATTTATTAAGTTATTTTTAACATATTTTCTACTAAACACTACATTTATGAAAAACAGATATTTAGCTTTTTTGGCTATAATCTCTCTACCTTCATTTGGTCAGACCTATTCGGCTGAAGAGTTTATCTCTACTGGAATCCAACAACATCAAGAGGAGTCTTACGATAAAGCAATAGAAACTTTTAAAAAAGTAAACTTAAGCGATCCCAAATATTTAACTGCGCAATATGAAATCATAAATTCACTTGTTGCACAGAAAAATTTCGAAGAAGCGCTAATACTTTCTTCCAAACTTTATAATGACAAAAAATTTACAGAACTTCCTGAATTACTTGCATTACATGGAATTGTATTAAGTGAAAACAATAAATTGGAAGAAGCTTTAAAAACCTTTGATTTTGGGTTGGAACGTCAGCCTCTATCAGCACATTTATTAGCAAATAAGGCAGTTGTGCTTCGCAAACAAAACAAGAATCAGGAAGCCTTAGATATTTATAAAAAAATTATTTCTATTGATCCCACACATACAAGTGCTGTTTACAATTTAGGAATTATGGCTCTTGAAGACGGTAAAATTGTAGAAGGAAGTATGGCGTTAATGACCTACCTTATGTTTGAACCTCTTACCGGAACATCTGCAAATGCATTGGTTGCCTTAAATAAAAAATACCACCAGAACTATTCAAACAAACCTAAGTTAAAATATTCCGAATCGGGAGATAATTTTAAAGAGCTGGAAGAATTGTTAAATGCCCAAGTGCAGTATCACCAAAACTTTTCCTTGAAAATAGGAATTGATGATGTTGCAACAAGAAATATGCAGGCAATAGTTGATTATTTTGAAACACACGAAATAAAAGACGGCTATTTTGAGAATCAATTTGGTAAAAATTTTAAAGAAATTGCAACTGCCGGTCAAACTAAAAATTATCTTTATTTCTCATTGGCATCTGTAAGTGCTAATTTTGAAAAAGAGTATAATAAAAATGAAAAAGAGTTAAAAAATTATATTGAGAATTTTCTAACTACTAAAATTTCAGAGCAATACTTTGTAAGTTATCGCGAAGGTAAGAAATATAAAATCTTTAGAGAAAACAGTGAAAAAGTTATACTACCACTTAATCAGAAAAACGAATTAGAAGGAATTGGTATTGTAGAAAATCTTTTAGGAACAAAAAAAGCAGATATTAACTACAAAAACAACAACCTTAACGGTATAAAAAATTATTACGATCCGAACGGAAACCTTAGTCTTTCAGAAAATTATTTAGATGGAGAAATAACAGGCACAGTAAAAGATTATATTTTAGACAATAAACTTATTTTAGATATAGAATCTAAAAACGGTAAAGCAAACGGCAAATACACTACTTATTACCCAACATCGGGCAAAAACTGTGAAGGTACTTATGTAGACGATTTTTATGATGGGCTGTCAGAATGCTTTTTCCCAGACGGTACTAAAAGAATTATTGCTAATTATAAAAATGGTAATTTCAACGGCGAGTACAAACGTTTTAACGAAACCGGAACTTTAGTATTACACACAAACTACACAGAGAATGAGATTGATGGTGATTTTCTTGAATATTACGACAACGGCAATTTAAAAGTAGAATCTAAATATATTAAAGGCAAACCTTTAACTTATACAACCTATCATCCCAACAAAAAAGTAGAAAACCAAATTACTTATCAAGATCATAAAATTGTTTCCAGCGAGCTTTTTTCTGTTGATGGAAAATTACTTGAAAAAGAAAATTATGATGCAAAAGAGAATTTAATTTCTGCAGAAAGCTTTGATGAAAGTGGACATAAATATCAAACACACTTTTTCAAGAATGGAAAATACAGAAATTCAGAGTTTCAATTTACAAACGCACCTGTCGTAAAAAACAAAGATAAAACGCAGTATCAAAATTACAATGCATTAGGAAACCTTATTGCAGAAGGATCGTTCGAAAAAAGTAAACCTGTTGGCGAATGGAACTATTACGACGAGTTAGGATATTTAAAAAGTAAAACAACTTTTGACAACGATGGAAATTATCTTAAAGTTGAAGCATTTTTAAACAACGGTCAAAAAGATTATAAAATTTCTTACAAAGAAAATCTTTACAATGGTTTGTTTGAAGATTTTTGGAACAACAAAATAAAATACACACAATACTATGATGAAAATGGCTTAAACGGTCCGGAAATTTTGTATTACGATAATGGTAAAGTTTATACAAACTCATTTTACGTCAACAATAATTTAGAAAACGAAAAATATATTTACACTCAAAATCAAAAGCTTTATCGTAAAGATATATTAAGTACTAACTTAACAATGGCTTCTACATTTTATTTGTTAGATACCCCAATAACTTTTGAATATGCCGATAAAAACGGAAAGTTTACTATTAAAGAAACTTCAGCAATTTCTAAAACGTTTGAACTAAAGAACGGACAATTACACGGACCTTCAACAAAGCAAGCAGGTAGTTTAGTGTTAAACAAAGAAAACTATGTAAATAACGTATTGCACGGAAAACAAATTTATAATGCCCCTACCGGCAAACCTATTATTGAAACAGATTATTTTACAGGTAAACGTCACGGTATATCTAAGCAATACGATCATTTGGGCAATCCTATTATAAACTCGCAGTTTGAATGGGGTAAAGAAAATGCGGTAAGAATAGTTTTTATTCCGGGAATTAATAAAAAATCTAACGAAATAAATTTTATTACCGACCAACGCCACGGAACAAATACCATTTTTGGAACAAATGGCGAAACACTTGCCGTTATTCATTATTATTATGATACACCAACAGGGTATCAAACGGTTGATAAAAAGGGTAAATTATCAGACAAAATACCATTTACAAAAGAAATTAATAAAATTGAATCACATTATAAAAACGGAAATAAGGCATTAGAAATTAATTTAAAAAA
This sequence comes from uncultured Flavobacterium sp., assembly GCA_946479395.1. The sequence goes on from CAMLFV010000021.1 coordinate 10,116, forward strand.
CTTTTTATACAATGGTGATTACAAGTTAAATTTTGAAGACGGATCTTTAGCATACCATGTTCAATATAATTCCGGCAGATTAAATGGCAGTCAACTTATTAATTACGAAAATGGTCAGCGTTATATGCAAACATCGTTTATAAATGGTAGACAAGAAGGAAATACCATCTACTTTGATAAAAACGGAGACAAACTGATTGAAACCAATTATTCTGAAGATGAACTTCACGGAAACTATAAAATTTATGAAAACAATAAAATTAAACATAACTATACCCTTGATTCAGATATTTTGGTGGCGCTTTAGCCTAACCGTTTTACTGTTATCAGGATTTTTTTGTAATGCACAGCTTGTTTCCAACTTGCAACAAAAATATCCTGGACAATCAGAAATCGTAACAGATTATGTAGAACATTATCATATAGACGTTAACAAAAACAATCAGTTGGTTATCTCACAAGACAATCATGAAGAGTCTATGATTATTAGTGACAAAGGTGGATTTAGTGCCGTAGAAAGCATTGTTTTTTCTGATCTTTCACCAATAAAATCATACGAAGCTTACACGATAAACACTATAAACGGCAAACAGAAAAAAACCGACGTTGCGCATATTGCCGATAAAAAACTAGACCGCCAAAGTGTTTTTGATAGCGATGTAAAGCTTAAAACCTTTAATTATGCCAATCTAACAAATGGCAGCAAGAAAGTTTTAAAATATAAAATTGAATTTGCTGATCCGTTTTTATTGCATAGATTCATGTTTGCAACAGGTTATGTAAATGAAAAAAGAACCTTAAAAATAAGTCACCCGGAAACTGTAAAAATAGATTATAGGTTGTTTAATATTGATAAAAATGCGTTAGATATTAGTACCGAATCTAAAAAAGGCATTACTACCATAACATTAAAAAAAGAAAACATACCTGCTATGAAAAGCGACGGAGGTGCTGCCGGAAATATGTATGAAGCTCCTCATCTTCACTTTTGGATTTCAGAATACAAAACCAAAGATCAACTGATACCTGTTTTAGGATCTGTAGATAAACTATATGCGTATTATCACAACTTTATATCAAAAATAAACCAAAAAGAAAGTCATGATTTAAAAGCATTTACTTTAGATCTTACAAAAAACTGTACTACCGATGATGAAAAAATGAAAACCATTTTTAAGTGGGTTCAAAAAAACATTAAATATGTAGCGTTTGAAAGTGGTTATGAAGGCTTTATTCCCAGAGAAGCAACAATGATTTTTGAACGAAAATTTGGAGATTGTAAGGATATGACAAGCATTATTACCGAAATGGCTAAATATGTAAATGTACCAAATGTAAATTTTACTTGGATTGGCACGCGCGAATTACCTTACACCTATCAGCAACTTCCAACTCCTGCGGTAGATAATCACATGATTGCTACATATATTAAAGACGGAAAAAAAATATACCTTGATGCAACAGATGCAAATGTGCCATTTGGTATGCCTTCCGGTTTTATTCAAGGTAAAGAAGCGCTTATTGCACAAGGCAGTTCGTACATTATAGCAACAGTTCCAGAAGTTGACGCACAATTAAACAACATTACAGACGTAACTGATATTTCATTATCAGAGCAAAAAATTATTGGCAAAGGCACGTACGTAGCAAACGGTTTAGTTGCAACACAATATCGCAATGTAATTGGTGATAACACGCGCCATAGAAAAGAGTATGTTTTTTCTTTGTTAGAAAAAGGAAATAACAAGTTTAAGCTTTCTGATTTTACCGAAAAAGATTTCGACAATAATGAGCAACCTTATACCATAACTTATAATTTTGAATTAGACAATTATATAGTGAGTTCTGGTGACGAAATGTATGTAAACCTCACATTAGATAAGCCTTTTCAAAACGATGTTTTTGAGCCTACCCGTTCACAAACATTCAGCCACGATTTTTTAAGCAATCAGTCATACCGTGTTACACTAAACATTCCGGAAGGAACCAAAGTAACACATTTACCAGAAAACGCTTCTTTTTCAAACGATTTAATAGCTGTTAATTTTAGCTATTCTAAAAAAGATACCATGGTAGAACTAAATTACAATATTCAAATAAAACAAATGTTAATTGCACCTCAGCAATTTGCGTTATGGAACGAATCATTAAAAAGACTAAAAGAAAATTATTTAGAAACCATTATAATCAAAAAAAATGACAAAAATTAAAAAAGTACTTTTAACCCTTTTCATTAGCGTAAGCGTATGGAATGTGCAATCACAAAAGTTTGAGTTTAAAAACTACAAATTTTCATCAGCAGAATATAAAATAGATCCAAAATTTCAAAAAGAAGAAGAAATTATTTTAGAACGCCACATTAAATCTGAATTTGTATTTGAAGATAATGCGGCGTCGGAATACCGACTTGTTCACGAAAAAAAATTAATAAATTCTGATAATGCCATTGAACGTAACAACAAAGTTTACATTCCAGCAGGTATGAACGATAATCTTATTGCCAATAAACTACGTGTTATACTTAAAAATGGTAAAATCATTGAGTTGAAACAATCTGATATTAAAGAAGAAATTGACGAACAAAGGCAAACAAAGTATAATTATTTTGCAGTAAACGGTCTAGAAAAAGGAGCAATTATTGAAAAATTTTACATTATAAAAAAAGAGCCTGAAATTTCGGGTAGCAGCTTAAAATTACAAGGCAGCGAACCTGTTCTAAGAACCACAGTGGAACTTATCTATCCAGAACGTTTACTATTCACGTCTGCATCGTACAACGGATTTCCTAATGCAGAAAGCAAGCTAAAAAGCTACAAAGAAAAAAATTCACTTTTTGTAGAAGCTCTCAATATTCCGTCGGTTCCAGATAACGAGCGTCAAAGTAATATCCTAAAAAACAGTCAACGCTTTAGTTATAAATTAGACGAAAATATTTCAACCAATACTAAAAATATTCACAACCATTCCGATTATGCTAAAAGCTTATACGAAGCTTATCACCGTGAACTTTCAAAAGCAGAAGAAAAAGCGTTAGATAATTTTGTAAAGAAATTCCAAAAAACATCGGATCCACTTGCTCAAATTCAAAATATCGAAAAAAACATCAAAGAAAACATACAGTATAACCGTTATTTTTCTGCAAATGAAAATTTAGCAGACATTATTAACAACAAACAAGGAAATCTGTTTGATTTACTAAAACTATACGCCAACGCATATAAGAAGATGAATGTTCCTTACGAAATTGTTTTTACTACAGATCGTTTTCAGAATATTTTTGATCCAAATTTTGAATCGTATCTTAATTTTAAAGAAGTACTTTTCTACTTTCCAACAGCAGATGTTTATGTAGAACCAGGAGCACCAGCCTACAGAACACCAATGTTTGATGACCAATTTGCCGGAAATCATGGTTTATTTGTAAAAACAAAAACCTTTGGTGGTATTAAAGTACCTGTTTCAGAAGTAAAAACAATTGCTTTCCCTAAAAACCAAAGTATGTCTGTTATGGATATTCATGTTGATTTTTCTAACAGCGTTACCGATCCAGCATTGGTTTCAAAAATTAAATTTAATGGTTATGAATCATTAAATTTTCAACCAGCAAAAGATTTTTCTGATCCAACAGAATATCAAGAGATGTTAACATACATAGCAAAAAACTACACATTTGAATCAGAAATTGCATCGGTAGAAGCTAAAAATGAAGGATTAGAATTTGTAGGTAAAGAACATTTTGTGATAGATGTTAAAGCCAATGCAAAAGATTTAATTACCAAAGCCGGAAACAATTATATTTTTAAAGTGGGCGAAGTAATTGGCAAACAAATGGAAATGTACGAAGAAAAAGAACGTGTTTTTCCTATAGAAATAGACAATCCACATTCGTATGACAGAACCATAACATTAACACTTCCGTCAGATTATAAGATTAAAAACCCAGAAGTTTTTAATATGAACCAATCATTAACCTATCAAGGAAAAGTTGTTGCCGATTTCATATCATCTTACGAAATTAAAGGCAACCAGTTAATTGTAAAAAATACCGAACATTACGAATTTGTAGAACTGCCAGCAAGCGTGTATCCGCAATATCAAAAAATTATAAATGCAGCCGCAGATTTTAATAAACTGTCTGTGATATTAGAAAAAAAATAACATAAAAACCAACCAGTAAAAGGTTGGTTTTTTTTATGATTCTATTTTATTTACTTAAAATTTCAGCTTTTAATTTATTGAATTCTTCTTCAGTAATTATTCCTTCATCTTTTAGAGATTTAATTTTAAGCAATTCATCTGCCTTTGAATATGTATTATTTTCAGAAACAGCTCCGTGATTTTTACCTAAAGTCGAGCCTTCGATAATAATTTCGCCTACTGTCAAAGCATTTACAATATCTACTTGATATCGACGTGTTCCACCAACTCCTATAACTGCATACCACTTTTTCCCTGCTCGTTTATTTCCTCTTTCTTCAATACGAATAATCTTACCTTTTAAATCATTATAATTTGAAGACATTGCATTTGCATCTTGTACACCCCAATTTGTTCCATTAGTATTATAAGCACGCATCATACTCGCAGAATTAACTTCAATGTAACGAAAATAACCATTGTCTTTTGTTCCCTTTCCTATCTTAAGATCTTCACCAATTGTTATTGAACCTCCATCTTTCAATACTAGCGTTTTTCCGTCAAAAGAATTCTCTTGTGCAAACCCAATACAAGAGAAAAGAATAAATAATAATGCAATTTTTTTCATTTTTAAAATTTAAGCATTTACCGTAAACGTAACAAAAAAAGTTAATTTAAAAAAAATAAAGATGACTCGTGTTTATATGTCGTAAATCTTACCTACTTTCTATTCAAATTTCTACCTAATGCAAAACATGTAATTACAAATGTTAATATGGCAGGTAGCACCCATTCTAAATTAAATCGTGCTAAAGGTAAAATATTTAAAAGCTGGTCAAAAAAATCTTCTTTAGGAAACCAATTTGCTAACAATCTAATCAACGATATAACCATGGTTACCATTAGTGTTATGAAATATGGTTTTTGGTTTTGAATGGTTCTGCCAAACAATAAAACCGAAAGTATAAGCACCAAAGTTACAGGATAAATAAAATTTAGCAAAGCAGCTGCGTATTCAATAATACCATCAACTCCGGTAATTGCTAAAAGAGTAGACACCAATGTGATCGATATTACTCCTTCGATATATCCTAATTTTCCTTTAGTCAATCTCTCAAAAAAGTTAGCTGAACCTGCCGTTAATGCAATTGCTGTTGTGATACATGCCAAAATCATTAAGATCGATATTAAATAAACTCCGTTCGATCCAAAATACTGTGTGGCAAGATAGATCAATAAAGAAGATCTTGTTGTGTTTGCAGTATCAACAATAGCGTGTGCACCCAAATAGAACAAACCTCCGTAAACCAACAACATACAGACTGCAGCCAATATTGCCGATTTTACAACAACTTCAATCTTATCTTTTACATGCGTATAACTTTTTCGGTTGGCTCCTGCAATCAATAAAACTGCAAATATCAATCCTGCCAAAACATCCATTGTTTGATACCCTTCCTGAAAACCAACATAAAAACGGTCTTCAATAATTGTCGGATCAATGTTTACAGTCGATCCCATAAACAAGCCCGGTACAATTAACAAGGCAAGGAAGAAAAGTAAAATCGGAGCAAATATCTTTCCTAAAATTCCGGTAATTCTATTTAACGAAAACGAAGCGCCCATTACAGCTCCAAAAAACAATACACATACCCAAACCGGCTGTGCATCTGGAATAATAGGTTTAATAGCAACTTCGTAAACCGATGCACCAGCACGCGGCAACGCAATTAATGGACCAATACATAAAACGTTTATTAATGACAAAATATAAGCCAACTTAACATTTGCGCGCGAACCTAAATCGGTAAAATAATTACCCGATACCGCCACAGCAAAAATTGCCAAAACTGGAGCCAAAATTGCGGTTAGTGAAAAACCTGCAAATGTTGTCGTCCAATCTGTACGGGTTTGCAAGCCTAAATAAGCAGGTAACAGTAGATTTCCTGCACCAAAAAACATAGCAAATAATGCCATTCCTAAAAAAAGAATGGTTTTACGTTTTCTTATATCCATGAATTTTCAAATTAATTTTCAGTTTTTATCAAACATAAACATTTTTTTTAACAAAACATTAAGCATTCTATCACAAAATGCAATTTTTTAATATAAATAAAACGTTTTGTTCTTTTTAATCAATCACAGATGTTAATTCAATATGTAGTAAATTATAGAATTACCACAGATGCACAGATGAAACTTATTAATGCATGCATTTAAAATCCATAAAATTTAAGTCTTCTATTTATAAAAAGATATCTATGTATCTGTGGTAAAAAAAACAAACCATTTAATATCAATACATTACACATTAATCAATGCGTCATTGGTTTTAACGTTATAATTAAATTATTACACATTTAATACACTTTGTATGAATTTTGTGTAACAAACCACACACAAAAACAGTACATTTGCACAAACTATTTTTTTTAGAAAAATGTACAGAAGTCACAATTGCGGCGAACTGCGTTTAGCCGATGTAAATAAAGAAATTACGCTTGCGGGATGGGTTCAAAAATCTCGTGATAAAGGTTTTATGATTTGGGTTGATTTACGCGACCGTTACGGAATTACCCAGTTAATTTTTGATGAATCGCGCACCGAAGCAAACGTTATGCAACTTGCAAAATCGTTGGGTCGTGAGTTTGTTATTCAGGTTAAGGGAATGGTGATTGAGCGTGAATCTAAAAACGCAAATATCCCAACGGGTGAAATTGAAGTTTTGGTTAAGGAATTAACGATTTTAAACCAATCGCAATTGCCTCCATTCACTATTGAAGACGAAACCGATGGTGGTGAAGACATCCGTATGAAATACCGTTATTTAGATATTCGTCGTAATCCGGTTAAAAACAGCTTGTTGTTCCGCCATAAAGTAACACAAGAAGTTCGTAATTATTTATCGAATTTAGATTTCTGCGAGGTTGAAACGCCTTACTTAATAAAATCTACGCCAGAAGGAGCGCGCGATTTTGTGGTGCCTTCACGTATGAATCCGGGACAATTTTACGCTTTGCCACAATCGCCACAAACATTCAAGCAATTGTTGATGGTTGGCGGAATGGATAAATATTTCCAAATTGTGAAATGTTTCCGTGACGAAGATTTACGTGCCGACCGTCAGCCTGAATTTACACAGATCGATTGCGAGATGTCGTTCATTGAACAAGAAGATATTTTAAATGTTTTTGAAGGATTAACGCGCCATTTATTAAAGAAGATCCACAACATAGAAATAGAGAAATTCCCACGTATGACGTTTGATGAAGCGATGAAAACATACGGAAACGACAAACCGGATATTCGTTTTGGAATGAAGTTTGGCGAATTAAACGCTGTTGCACAACACAAAGAATTTTCGGTTTTCAATTCAGCTGAATTAGTTGTTGGAATTGCCGTTCCGGGAGCAGCTTCGTACACTCGTAAAGAAATCGATGCATTGATTGATTGGGTGAAACGTCCGCAAGTTGGTGCGTCAGGAATGGTGTATGTAAAATGCGAAGCAAACAATCAGTACAAATCATCGGTAGATAAATTTTACGATCAGGAAGATTTAGCGAAATGGGCAGCAGCAACCGGAGCAAAAGAAGGCGATTTAATTTTGGTTTTATCGGGACCTGCGAATAAAACACGCAGCCAGTTATCGGCATTGCGTATGGAGTTAGGAAACCTTATGGGCTTGCGTAAACCAAACGAATTTGCACCTTTATGGGTTGTTGATTTTCCGTTGTTGGAATGGGATGAAGAATCGGAACGTTTCCATGCAATGCACCATCCGTTTACATCGCCAAAACCAGAAGATATGCACTTGTTAGATACCGATCCGGGTAAAGTTCGTGCCAACGCTTACGATTTGGTATTGAACGGTAACGAAATTGGCGGTGGATCGATCCGTATTCATGACAAAGACATGCAGGCTTTAATGTTTAAGCATTTAGGATTTACTACAGAACAGGCACAAGAGCAGTTTGGTTTTTTAATGAACGCTTTCCAGTTTGGCGCACCACCACACGGCGGTTTGGCTTTTGGATTGGATCGTTTAACAGCGATTTTAGGCGGACAAGAAACCATTCGCGATTTTATTGCGTTCCCTAAAAACAATTCGGGAAGAGATGTAATGATTGATGCACCTGCAACTATTGATAACGCGCAACTTGATGAATTATCAATTATGCTGAATGTAAAATCGTAATTTTTCAGATATAATAAAGAAATCCCAGCCGAATGGTTGGGATTTTTTGCTTTCAGGAAATTTATTTCAAATTCTACTCATAAATTTTACCTTCGCATTCCCAATAATAAGTAAGAATAGTGTCTTTTTTATGAATATTAAAAGTTAGCTCACCCTTTCTTTTAATAATGGTATCGCCAGGTTCAATCTGATCACTATACAAATGCCACC
>CAMLFV010000022.1 GCA_946479395.1 uncultured Flavobacterium sp.
CGGAGAAATAAGTGTGATGCTATCAACCACATTTTTATGCAAGTCGATTTTATCATAGTTTTCCTCGCTCATATCGCCCACCACAAAACCATCGAACGGATTATGCGTTTGAACGCCTGCCTTTATTGCTTTTTCAATTTCGGCAACCAATTCTTCTACCGATCCAACGATTAATTCTTCTGTTTTATCTTCGGTTCTCCAGATTGGCAACGGAATTCCCCAATAACGTGAACGAGATAAATTCCAGTCATTGGCATTTTTCAGCCAATTTCCAAAACGACCTTCGCCTGTTGCTTTAGGTTTCCAGTTAATTTCTTCGTTTAAATCGAACATTTTATCTTTCACTTCGGTTACCTTGATAAACCAAGAATCTAATGGATAATACAAGATTGGTTTATCGGTTCGCCAACAATGCGGATAACTGTGTACGTATTTTTCTACCTTAAAGGCTTTGTTTTCTTCTTTTAAACGGATGGCAATTTCAACATCGACCGATTTCTCAGGTGCTTCGCCTTCATTGTAATATTCGTTCTTTACATATTTGCCTGCCATATCGCCCATGTGCGATGTAAATTTCCCTTGTAAATCAACCAACGGCACAGGGTTTCCGTTTTCGTCTAAAACCAACATTGGCGGAACTTCTGGTGTTGCTTCTTTGGCAACTTTGGCATCGTCTGCACCAAAAGTAGGCGCAGTGTGTACAATACCCGTTCCGTCTTCGGTTGTTACGAAATCGCCGGCAATTACTCGGAAAGCATTTTCAGGATTTTGATACGGCAACGTGTACGGCAACAACTGCTCATAACGGATACCAACCAAATCAATTCCTTTAAATTCTGATATAATTGTATATGGAATTTTAGGTTCTTTTGTAAGATCCGCTCCAGAATCAATTTGTCTATGAACAGACGCTTTCTCATAATCTGTTAAATCCTTTCCTTTTTTATGAAACGCTGAATATAAATTAGCACTTTCTTGAAATTCCACTTCAGTTTCAACAGCAATATATTTACCTGCAAATTGTTTTGCCACTAAAGGCTTACCTAAAATTACATTTATAGGCTGATTGGTGTATTGGTTGAATGTTTTTACCAATACATAATCGATTTTTGGACCAACAGTTAATGCGGTATTACTTGGTAACGTCCACGGCGTGGTTGTCCATGCCATGATATCGATCTGTCCGAATCCTTTTAAAAATTCTGGCAACGAATTTTCTATGGTTTTAAACTGTGCAACAATAGTGGTATCGGTAACATCGCGATAAGCTCCCGGCTGATTCACCTCATGCGACGACAAACCTGTTCCCGCTTTTGGCGAATAAGGCTGAATGGTGTACCCTTTGTACAGCAAATCTTTGTTGTAAATTTGCTTTAAAAGCCACCAAACGGTTTCCATATATTTGGGTTTGTAGGTAATGTACGGATCGTTCATATCTACCCAGTAACCCATTTTTTCTGTAAGATCGTTCCATAAATCGGTGTAGCGCATTACGGTACGTTTACACGCCTCGTTATACTCTTCTACCGATATTTTTGTTCCGATATCTTCTTTGGTAATTCCCAGTTCTTTTTCGGTACCTAATTCAACGGGTAAACCGTGGGTATCCCAACCTGCTTTACGCTTAACTTGAAACCCTTTTTGGGTTTTGTATCGGCAGAAAATATCTTTAATAGCACGAGCCATAACGTGGTGAATACCAGGTTTTCCGTTTGCAGAAGGCGGACCTTCAAAAAACACAAACGGCTGGTTGCCTTCGCGAGAAGTAACCGATTTATCAAAGATGGACTGATCTTTCCAATACTGTAACATTTCGCTTGCTACGGTTGGTAAATCTAATCCTTTATACTCTGTGAATTTGGTGCTCATGATACTGTTTTTAAATTCAATGTGCGAATTTAAGGAATTTAGGTTAAACAACGTATTTTTTTAATTTCTAAACAAATAAAAAAGAAATCCGGTTTGGGATTGCTTTAAAGGCAATATTAAAAAAACTCTGCCAAAGTTTAAAACTTTGGCAGAGTTGTATAAAACCATAAGCATAAAGTAACCTATTTTTTGTAAATTTTGGGTGCAGTTTGCAATACTTAAAATTTATTCTTCACTCTTTTGAAGAAAAAATTTATAGATAAATCCCCCCACTAGCGCTCCTGCAATTGGTGCAGCCCAAAACAACCAAAGTTGCGACAACGCTTCGCCCTGCACAAAAAGCGCTTGTGATGTAGAACGTGCCGGATTTACCGATGTATTGGTAATTGGAATAGAAATTAAATGGATTAACGTTAATGCCAAACCAATAGCAATACCTGCAAACTTACCGTTTGCCCATTTATCGGTAGCTCCTAAAATAATTATTAAAAAGAAAGCTGTTAATAAGAACTCTGCTAAAAATGCAGCAGCCATACTGTAACTTCTGCCTGCGTATCCTTCCATTTCATAAAAGTTGGTCGCAAATGCTCCCGCTCCTTCAGTGCTAAAAGCTCCGGCTCCGTTTAAAATTAAATACAAACAGCCTGCTGCGGCTGATGCACCCAATACTTGCGAAATAATGTAAGGAAACAAATCTTTAGCAGGAAATCTACCTCCTGCAAATAATCCAAAAGAAACTGCCGGATTAAAATGACCGCCCGAAATGTGCCCTACCGCATACGCCATTGTTAAAACGGTTAAACCAAATGCCAGCGAAACACCCGCCAAACCAATACCAATTTCTGGTACTCCGGCCGCAAAAACTGCTGCCCCACAGCCACCAAATACTAACCAGAATGTTCCGAAGAACTCTGCAAATAATTTTTTCATACAATTTGATTTTTCTAAAATTCATGTTAAAACTACTGTTTTAAAATAGAAAACCAAGGTTTGTATCTGCAAAATAGCAGGAATATGCTACTGATAGTTACTGATCTTAATTATTGACTTTTTGCAACATTGCTTCAATAGTTTTAGGACTGTTTCCTACAAAAATCTGGTCGTTGAAAATAATTACCGGGCGAGCCAAAAAGGTATAATGTTCTAAAATGTATCGTTTAAAATCATTCTCGGTAAGATTTTCATCTTTTAAACCCATTTCTTTATAAAGTTTTGCTCGTTTGCTAAACAACATTTCGTAACTGCCTGTCAACGCATACATTTCTTCGACTTGCTTTACGGTAATGTCTTGTTCTTTGATATCTTGTAACTGAAACTCGTCAATATTTTTAATTTGCTTTAAAATACGTTTGCAGGTATCGCAAGTTTTTAAGTAGTAGATTTTTTTCATTTTAGATTTGATTCTATTAAAAAAGCAAGTTAGTAATTAACCAACTTGCTTTAAAATATTTCTATGAATTTTGTGTGTTTTATAATATTCATCACTTTGTTCTGAATGACAAAGTTGGTCCTAAAAACTAAAAACTCAAAGCTTTTGAATAAGATATAATTTGTCTGACAAACGAATACGGAATGGAACAGCAAATGTAATTTTATCATCTGCTTTTGCGGTTTCGGCATCTTTTCCGTTTACTTTGAAAGCTTCTAAAATAAAGCGTTCTTCTCCGGTTGATGGTCCTGCAATTAACACCTCATCGCCAACTTTTAATTCGCTATTTGTAATGGTGAATTGTGCTACCGATGCTTTGGTAAAATAATGTGCACCGTGACCTACCAAAATTTTACGTTCGTGTTTTTTCTTGCGGATTTCGGTTACGGTTGCAACTTTTACCGGAATAACTTCTTCGAAAACATTACGTTCTTTTTTGAACTTTAACGCATCGGATTTTCCTTTTTTAAAGATCAGATTTCCTTTTTGAACGCCTCTTCGTATCTGTTTTTGTTCATCTTCTGGTAACTGAATAATATCCAGACACTCGTTAGAACAACAACCGTGCATTGCTTCGTGGCATTCATCGCACTGAATAAACAGTAAATGACAACCTTCGTTGGCACAGTTTACGTGAGTATCGCACGGTTTTCCGCATTGGTGGCAGTTGGCAATAATATCATCGGTAATACGCTCGCCTAAACGGTGATCAAACACAAAATTTTTGCCTATAAATTTGCTTTCTAACCCTTCGGCTTTAACCTGGCGTGTGTATTCTATAATTCCGCCTTCTAACTGAAAAACATTTTCGAAACCTTGATGTTTAAAGTACGCGCTGGCTTTTTCGCAACGAATTCCGCCGGTACAGTACATCAACAATTTTTTATTTTGTTTATGATCTTGCAATTGCTCGTTTATAATGGGCAACGATTCGCGAAAGGTATCCACATCGGGCGTAATGGCTCCGGTAAAATGACCAACTTCGCTTTCGTAATGGTTACGGAAATCTACCAAAACCACATCGGGATCGTTCAACATTTCATTGAATTCCTTCGCATTTAAATGGATTCCTTTATTGGTCACATCAAAAGTAGCATCATCTAATCCATCGGCAACAATTTTATTGCGCACTTTAACCGTTAGCTTTAAAAACGATAAATCGTCTTGCTCCACAGCTACATTCAATCGAATTCCTTTCATAAAATCATACGCTTCCAAGGTTTCTCTGAATGCTTCGAAATTTTCTGCCGGAACGCTCATTTGCGCATTGATCCCTTCGTGTGCAACGTAGGTTCTGCCCAAAGCATCTAACTTAGACCATGCCAAAAACAAATCGTTTCTAAATTGTTGCGGATCCTGAATTTTTGCGTATTGATAAAAAGAAAGTGTGATACGGTTTTGCCCCGCTTCTTCGATTAACTGCGCACGTTGTTCGGCGCTTAAGGTGTTGTACAGTTGCATGCTATAAACATTTAAGTGATAAAATTGAGTAAAAAAACCGGACTCTAAATGGAAGAATCCGGCTGCAAAGTTATGATTTAAATTTTTAAAGTTCAAATGACGAAAATCATAGAATTTTGAATTTTTTAGTATTGATACATGATATTGTTATTCCAACCATCGATATCTATTTGAACCGTATTTTGACCAGCCATTTGAAAAGGAGTTAGATCAAACGAAACTGTTTTTTGAAACACTGCCTGGCATGCTTCATTGTTTATTAACTCTACTTTTGCGTGAAACAAAGGCGGATAAATATTAGTAGTACTTGCTACACCAATTAAATTCATATCCCAGTTATTAGGATTACAACCGCTTGATGAAACCGTTATTTCTAAACAATCTCCGTTCAAAACTACATCGGTAATTCCGTAATTATTTGTATTTACTTGTGGAAACGCCACATGATCTAACACCGCTTTCTCGTTACATTTTGATTTTATCGGATGTTTTATATGATCATCCATAAAATCGCAAGCAACAAAAAACACGCTTGTAAAAAGTGCTAAAACCAATCCGAATAAATAGGTACTTTTTCTCATAATTTGTTAGTTTACAAGTTTGTAGATGTAAATGTAATAAATAAACCCACTGAACAAAAAAATTTATTCAGCGGATTTCACATTTTATTAAATAGTTCTTATATATTTTCTAAATAAAAAGAATATTATTTTTTACTTTCCACAAAAACTTTGGTATCACTCATTGGTTTTGTAGATCCGCGATGACAGGTTGCACATTCGATAGCATTTTTATATTGATCACCAATCGGTGCAAATTCTTTTTCATTTAGCTCATTAGTGAACTTAATCATGTGGCGGGCAATTTCTTTTTCGTGCTTTTTGTCAGACGATTTATCCATTGTATGGCAATGATTGCATTTTACACCCAAAGCTTTGTTGTAACCTTGCATTAAAGACATTAAACTGTCTTTTGAAATATTTTTTGGAAGTATCTTTAGATTTTTAAAACCATCTTTCGATAGTTCCTCGTATTTTTCTGTCTGAAAATTGTTGTTGAAAGACATTAACACAAAGCCTACCAACAAAAAGCTGAACATATAGATAAGATTCTTTTTCATATTTTTATTTTAAAGTTAGAAAAAGATAAATTATCTGGGAAATATGGAGCTTAATTTGAATTTAATCTAATTAACAGTATCCTGCGCTGTTTTTAAACTATCTTCTTTAACAGCTGATTTAGATTTATTATATTCTTCGCGAATGGTTTGCTGATTTAAGATTTCAGCCAAATAAGGTTCCACAATGGCTTCTAAACTACTTTTTGAAATGGTTGTTATAGTTGGATCTTCTACCAACTGATGCCACACTCCTTTAACTCCAAACTTATAATCGCCAAAAACAATTACCGGTGTACCTTTTACTTTCACCGTTTTTTTATCATTGGATATAACCCATTGATCTGCCCAATTATACAACCATTGTGCATCGGCATCAAGCAAACGTAAACACGAATGCGACGCCGGATAACCTGGTAAAGCATACTGATGCCATCCTACACCGCCGGTATTATGAATATTGAAATTCCAGTTTAAAATCCATTCATCATCAACGGTACTTGTCACTTTACGCCCTTTCCAATTGGTAAAAAACAACCCGCGCGGAGTTTGTGCCGATTTTTTACCCATATTCGTTGGTCCCCATTTTACCAGATTTCCTTTTTCGTACACGCCATAAGCTTGTATCGGATACGAGAAAATAACTGTTTTAGGAACTTCTGCCAAATTATCTAATTTACGCGGAAACGGCGTGTAATCCATAAAAGTTGCTTTGAACTCGTTGGGTACAATTAAGGTATCGCGCGTTTTAATATGATCGGTATCAATACGGTTTAAAGCCGCTATAGTATATTGCTGCTCTTTTGTAAACGTATTGTAAAAAAGTTTACGTAATGAATCACTGGCTTTTATTGGCCAATAACTAAACGCATCGCCTTTGTAAACGGCATATTTTTCTGATTTTTTACTTTTTTCTAACTCGGCTTTTTTTACCGCTGCCACAGAATCTTTCTTTGCCAATTGAATAGAATCGTTTCTTTTTATAGCGATAGAATCTACTTTTGCTTCGATATTCTGCTGAATGGTAGTAGAATCAATTTCAGATTCTTGCTGCTCGATTTCTTTTTTACAACCCGCTAAAAACAGCACAGTTACCAATAAAACAATAATTTTTTTCATTTCAAATTTTTATACGAAATTAATAAAAAAACCAATTGTTAAAATAAGATTTTTGTTCGTTCAAAATAAATTATTTAGCTGCCGAAACTGCTTCACGATTTTTCTGTTCTTTTAGAATTTCTGCCTGATATTTTCCGACAATTCCGTTCAATGTTTCAGCCGAAATATCGTTTGCATGACTATCCTTCGCTAAGTCTAACCAAGGTTTTCTTCCATCAAAATTATAACTTCCATAAACAATCACGGGAGTTCCTTTAGCTTTCACGGTTTCTTTATCGGCTAAAATCCATTCATCAGCCCAATCGTACATCCATTTTGCATCGGCTTCTAGCAAACGCAAACAGGAATGCGATGCCGGATAACCTGGTAACTGATATTGATGCCACGCAATACCTTCTTCGTTATCTAAATTAAAATTCCAACGTAAAACCCACTCATCATCAAATGTGCTTATAGTTTCTTCGCCTTTCCAATTACAAAAATAAAGTCCTTCTGGTGTTTTATTTTGTTTCGATCCCATGCTCGATGGTCCCCATTTTACCAATTCGCCGTTTTCATATAATCCGTAAGCTTGAATAGGATATGAAAAGATCGCCAGTTTTTTGACATCTTTCGCACTGCTTAACGTGTACGGAAAAGGAGAATATGCCAAGAAATCATCATCGAACTGATCGGGAATCAGTAAGGTATCAACCGAAGCAAACGTACTTTTATCAACACGGTTTAACGCCACAATGGTTGTAAGCTGCTGAGATGTAAATTTTTCCTTGAAGATTTTTCGAACCGAATCGTTACTCTTTAAAACCCAGTTGGTGTAGGTGTAATCTTGCGCTTTTTCGTATTTACGCTCGAATTTTTTTTCTAACGACTTTTCTTGTCGTTCTTCTGGTGTATCTTTGCAACCGATAACAGATATTAATGTTGCAAAAGTTGTAATTAAAATGGTCTTTTTCATAGCTAAACTTTTTAATTATAATCGTTAAGTTACAAAAAACAACTGTTTCAACCAAAATTTGATTATTTAAAATTTACAAATCAATTTATAATTCAATAAAAAAATGGTATTTTTACTTTTACAATATAGAAAAGAATATGAGTGCAGAAAAAGAAGCAAAATTGAAAGCTTTACAGCTTACATTAGATAAATTAGATAAAACATACGGGAAAGGAACCGTAATGAAATTGGGCGACAGTGCGGTGGAAGAAGTTGATGCCATTCCATCGGGATCATTAGGATTAGACCTTGCTTTAGGGGTAATGGGCTATCCGCGCGGAAGAATCATTGAAATCTACGGACCGGAATCATCTGGTAAAACAACTTTAACTTTACACGCTATTGCAGAAGCTCAAAAAGCCGGTGGAATTGCCGCTTTTATTGATGCCGAGCATGCATTTGACCGTTTTTATGCGCAGAAATTGGGGGTAGATATTGATAATTTGATTATTTCACAACCCGACAATGGGGAACAAGCGTTGGAAATTGCCGAAAACCTAATTCGTTCGGGAGCAATTGATATTGTGGTAATTGACTCGGTTGCTGCATTAACGCCAAAAAGTGAAATTGAAGGCGAAATGGGCGATTCTAAAATGGGATTACATGCCCGATTGATGTCGCAAGCCTTACGTAAATTAACCGGAACCATTTCTAAAACTAACTGTACGGTGTTTTTTATTAACCAGTTGCGTGAAAAAATCGGAGTAATGTTTGGAAACCCGGAAACTACAACGGGTGGTAATGCGTTAAAATTCTACGCATCGGTTCGTTTGGATATTCGTAAATCAACACAAATTAAAGACGGCGACAACGTAATGGGTAACCGCACCAAGGTTAAAATCATTAAAAATAAAGTAGCACCGCCTTTCCGTACGGCAGAATTTGACATTATGTATGGCGAAGGAATTTCGAAAACAGGTGAAATTTTAGATTTGGCTGTTGATTTTGAAATCGTTAAAAAATCCGGATCATGGTTTAGTTATGGCGATACCAAATTAGGACAGGGTCGTGATGCCGTTAAAGCGTTGATTAAAGACAATCCGGAACTTCAGGAAGAATTAGAAGACCGCATTAAACAACATATTAAAGAAGAACAAAATTCTTAAAACCAAAACCTCCCTTTCAGCTGAAAGGGAGGTTTTTTATTTGTAATCGTTTGGCTTAACAACATATTCATCTACAAAAGCACCATTTTTATCTTTATAATAATATTTAAAAGTAACATCTCTTTTTCTTTGAGGTTCCATAGAAGGATTTGTTTTGATGTTTTCTAAAATACCCGGATAAACATATTTACGAACAGTATCTAAATTAACTTCAGATTTATCTAAACCAATCAACTTGTAATTATATTGAAAAATCTTTCCTGGCAAAGCCACAGTATTTTCTAAAACAGTATATTCATCAACTTGCACCGGGCAGGTTTTATTAAGTTCATCTGCCACAGCTTTCATCTCCTTATCAATAGAGCTATCATTATTAAAGAAAGATTGAACAAGAAAATACATTGCAAAAAAACCTACAACAGAACCTATTACTGCGGCTATGTTCGATTTCTTCTTAATCACTTTCTCATCGGTTTTAGTCTGAACTACTTCTTCTATAGGATTTTGTTTTGGCAAAGAATAACCACAACTTTTACAAAATTTAGCATCTAAATTATTCTCCGTATCACAATTGGTACAAATATTACTCATGTTTTTTTTTGCAAAAGTATTTAATAAATATGTAAAAACCTTCCCCAATCCAGAAAAAATCATCAATTTTGAGCAAGCAATGGGGTGCCGATTAGTATTGGCTGAGATGATACCCAAGAACCTGGTTCTGCACCTGATCCGGATAATGCCGGCGTAGGAATTGTAACTTTATCATCTCATCATTTAATTTATTTATATGATGCAGGAAATTTTAAGTAAAACCAGCCTTTTAGAATGGTTTGGGGTGTTTTTTTCGGTTGTGCAGGTTTTACTGGCACAACGCAACAACATTCACAATTATCTTTTTGGAATCGCCGGTATTGTTCTGGCTATGTTTGTTAAATTCAACGCCAAGTTGTATGCCGAGTTTACGCTTGATTTTTACTACCTTATAATGAGTATTTACGGCTGGCTGTTCTGGAAATTTGGCAAACAACAAACCGAAACCCCTATTTCGTTCACCACAACTACAGAAAAATACAAGGCAACAGGCATTGTGGTTGCAGCATTTTTAATTTTCTATATTTTTTTAACCAATTACACCAACAGTGATGTACCTTTGTGGGATTCTTTGGTGACTGCTTTTGCCTGGGCGGGAATGTGGCTTATGGCGAAACGCAAAATAGAAAACTGGGTGCTGTTAAACATTAGTAATTTTCTTGCCGTACCGCTTTTAATTCATAAAGAACTGTATCTGTACGCTGCCTTAACCGCCTTTTTGTTTGTGGTTGCCATTTTTGGATACATGAATTGGTACAAAATTTTAAAGCAGCAAAAAAATGCATAGTTCCACAATTCAGCAAAAATTATTCGGAGCTAAGGAAATTCCTGCCGATGTTATCAATCATATTTATACAGAACGCTGGCTGCAAATCTGGGTTCCTAAAATGTACGGCGGTTTGGGTTTGAACTTTACAAACGGACTAAAACTTTTAAAATCGTTAGCTTTTATTGATGGAAGTCTGGGCTGGATGGTTACTTTATGTGCCGGTGCCAATTATTTTTCGCGCAACCTGAAACCCGAAATTGCTCAAGAACTTTTTAAAGATAATTTTACGTGTTTTGGTGGCAGCGGAGCTATTGGGGGAACTGCCGAAAAATTAAACGATTTCTATTTGATTAACGGCAGATGGATCTTTGCTACGGGCGCACCGTATTTGAGTCATTTTACTTTGAACGCGGTGGTTACCGAAAACAACCAGCCTGTTTTAGACGAAAATGGCAAAGAATTGATTCGATCTTTTATTATTTCGAAAGATCAAGTGGAAATTATTGCTGATTGGAAAGCCATGGGAATGCAGGCTACCGGAACATTTTCGTTTACGGTTGATGCTATTTTGGTTGATGCCAATCACAGTTTTATTTATAACGAATTTTATACCGATGCGGTTTTAGATCGAATTCCGTTTGGAATTTTTGCCGATTTAACTTTGTTGGTAAATTATTTGGGAATGGCTGAACATTTTCTTAATGAAGCCGAAGAAATAAAACCACAGTTAGATGTTGAAGCTTTTAGAAACTATATTTCTTCAGAAGAAAATCAAACCTATTTATTTGCAGATAAAATTGAAACACTTTTAGAAGATCAGCAGGAAATATCAACCGAAATTCAAACCGAAATTCATCAGTTTGCTGAAACATTGGTTGCTACTTTATCGCACAAAATTTTAGATCTGTACTTTCAGTTAGGTATCAAAGCATCGCACACCAATGAACCTATTCATCAAACATTTCGCGATTATTTTACCGCATCACAACATGCTAATTTTAGAAGCGTTTATGTTTAACAAACATTTGTAAAGAGCATCTTGCTTAATCTCTTGGCGCGAGCATCTTGCTCGTGCCAAATGCCCAAACTAATAACCCGACCGCAAGGTTTTGTAATCCGTGTAATTAAATAATGCAAATCGGGGAAGTAGCAATACAAATCGGGTGGTGCAAAATAGAAATCGAGTGCTACAACCTAATAAACTTGCATAAGTTACCAATAATTGGTAACTTTGAATAAAGTATTAAAATATGAAAAATACATCAATATCACTGGGAACTTATTTTGATCAGTTTGTAAGTAGCCAAGTTTCAGCAGGTCGTTATAAAAATGTAAGTGAAGTTGTTAGAGCAGCACTTCGGTTGTTAGAAGATGAAGAAAGCAAATCCATTGCATTGAAAGCTGCAATTCAAAAAGGATTAGATAGTCCTCTCGTTGAAAATTTCGCCTTCAAAGAAAATTTGAAAAAACTAAAAGAAGAAAGAAGAAAAAATGGCTAAAGTTATTTTAAGACAGGAAGCTATTGACGACTTAAATGACATTTGGGTTTACACTACTGATGAATGGTCTGAAAAACAAGCTGACAAATACTATAACGCCATAGAATTTGCTTGTAAGCAAATTGGGAACAATCCAGATCTTGGAAAAGAATATGATAGAATAAGTAATAATTTACTTGGGTTAAGAACAGGAAAACACATAATTTTCTATCAAGTTATTTCAAAAGATAGAATTGAAGTTGTCAGAATATTACATGAACGAATGGATTTGAAAAACAGAATAGACAAATAAAAAAAATGTAATCGCTACGCGAAGTCTCTTGACTTTACGCCTACATAGAAAGTTTTACGCAGTTTATCTCTTCTTGTGCGATCCTGAAACAAGTTCAGGATGAATGATCGTGTCACTTATAATAAATCCTCAACAAAATAGGTTTTTTGCTTTTATCAATAATGTCTTCCAAAATTTTAAAAGTTTCGTTACTAACCATTGGGCAGCCTTCGCTATTAATAATGGGTACCAACTGTTCTTCGTGCGGCATAAATGTGTAAGTATGCAAAACCACATAACGTGCAAAAGCTTGGTCGTTAGTTTTATCTAAACCATGCAGTTTGTACGATTTCCCAAATCTGCCTACATAATCTACTCCCACTTTATAATTTCCTAACGACGTCATATTACTGCCTTCTACATTGCTAAACTGCAATTCGCCATACGTTCCGGTATTCGATCCTTTGCCATGCGCTACCAAACCTTCGTGCAAAATACTGTCGTTCTCAACATCGTACACATAAAAGCGGTTGTAACGACTTTTAATAGCCATATCTGTCAAGAAAACAATATCTTGATTATAATCGGGATTTTGTTTTAAAAATTCTTTAGCTTTATCGGAGTTTAATATAAATCGATCTTTAGCTTCAAGAGAAACTTCGTGTTGTGGTCGAACGAATTTAAGTATCAAAAAAGCAACTGCAGCTAATAAAACAATTGCTATTAAACTACGAATGATTATTTTTTTCATGCCTTAACAAGGGTTGTAAGATCAATTCGCGCACTTGGTCTTTTAGTTCGGGTTTATCGCGTTGAGTTAATCCTTTGGTTTCAACAAATGGATGCTGGTAAATCAACACATTTCCTGGATGTCCTGCAAAAAATCGGAAAGGAAACATCTTTTTTAATCCGATGAACGTCATAGGAACCACCGGAATTTCAAAATCAATCGCCAAACGAAAAGCGCCGTCTTTAAAATCATCTAAAATAACCGACTCATCATTGGGCACACCACCTTCGGGAAAAATACAAACACTTAAACCTTTTGCTAATTTTTCTGCTGCCATAATCATGGTTTTTTGTCGGCTTACAGCACTTGATCTATCTACCAAAATACAGGCTTTTTTATAGAAATATCCAAAAATAGGCAGTTTTGCTAATTCTTTCTTCCCAACAAAAACAAACGGATTTTTCACTAAAATAAGCATCAGCATAATATCCATCATTGACGTATGATTTGCCGTAAGCATATAACTTTTGTTAGGATCGAATTGCTGTTTGGTAACAATCGATTTTCTAAAACCTGTGCCATAAAATACGGCATAAGCCCAAATTCTTGCCAACAAAAAAAAGAAACGATAAAATTTATCGGTTGATAATGAAATAATCAAAAAAGGCGAAAGTAGCAGAATTACCACTAATATAATGAGATAGAACCATAGTTTCCAAAAAAACCAGACTACTTTTTTTAAAAATTCCATGTGTTTTTTGTTAGACAATGCAAATTAATAAATAAATAATTTTATCAACTAACGTTATAAACTTTTAAATTTGTAAAAATTTAATTTTAAAGAATGGCAAAAGTATTAACAGGAGTTCAAAGTACCGGAACCCCACACCTTGGAAATCTTTTAGGAGCCATTTTGCCGGCAATTGAAATGGCAAATAATCCTGAAAATGAGACGTTTTTATTTATCGCCGATTTGCATTCGGCCACACAAATTAAAGACGCTAAAACATTAAAAGAAAATACCTATAGTGTGGCTGCAACTTGGCTTGCGTGTGGATTAAACACCAATCGTGTTACTTTCTACAAGCAATCAAGCGTGCCACAAACTTGTGAGCTTACTTGGTACTTAAGCTGTTTTTTTCCGTTTCAGCGTTTAACGTTGGCGCATTCGTTTAAAGATAAAGCCAGCTATTTAGAAAACGTAAACGCCGGTTTGTTTACCTACCCTATGCTTATGGCGGCTGATATTTTATTGTACGATGCCGAATTTGTGCCGGTTGGTAAAGATCAGTTGCAGCATTTGGAAATTACACGCGATGTGGCATCTCGTTTTAATAACCAAATGGGAGAAACGTTTGTATTGCCTAATGCCAAAATTTCGGACGATATTATGACCGTTCCCGGAACCGATGGCGAAAAAATGAGCAAATCTCGTAACAACTTCATTAATATTTTTGAAGACGACAAAAAGCTGCGCAAACAAATCATGGCAATTGTTACCGATGCAACTCCGTTAGAAGAACCTAAAAACCCTGATACCTGCAACGTATTTGCAATTTACAAGTTATTGGCAACGCTAGAGCAAACTGAACAAATGCGTGTAAATTATTTAGGTGGAAATTATGGTTACGGACATGCAAAACAAGCGTTGTTTGAATTGATTTGCGACAAGTTTAAAGATATACGCGAAAAATACGCATACTATATGAACAACTTGGAAGAAGTTGATCATTTCTTGACAGAAGGTGCTGCAAAAGCTGCTGTTATTGCCAACGGAACCTTAAACCGAGTTAGAGAGAAGTTGGGGTATTCGTTTTAAGATTTTTATTGTAACTAAAACTCTAACAGAGTTTGAAACTCTGTTAGAGTTATTTAATTGTTTTTTACCCTTTCACTCTAAAAACCTTTCCGGGTAAACCAACAACAATTCCGTTTAGTTCTAACATCATTAATTCGGAGTTTAAAACAGACATTGATAGTTGTGTTTGCAAAGCAAGTTCATCAATATGCAAGGGTTCGTTTTGTAGGATTTTTAAAATAGTTTGCTGTAATACTGAAAAATCATTTAAGTTGATTTGCTTTTTAACTTCTACTTGTTTCTTTGGTTCTGTAGTTGTATTCCAATTTAAATCGGTAATTAAATGCTCAAAATTATAAAGCAGTTGTGCGCGGTTTTCATGTATCAATCGTAAACAGCCTTTACTAAAATCATCGCTTATTTTTCCGGGAACTGCGTAAACTTCTCGAGCATAATCATTAGCAAAGTAGGCAGTAGATAGCGATCCACCTGTTTCGGCACTTTCAATAACTACTGTCGCGCTGCATAATCCAGCTATAATTCGGTTTCTTCGAGTGAATAATTCGGGCACTAAGGTATTGAAACCCGCATATTCGGTAATAATTAATCCGTTGTTGAATAAATCATTATAAAAATTCTTGTGCATTGCAGGATACAGTTTTTTAAAACTCGTTCCCATAATTCCTACGGTTGGTAAATTGAATTTTCGAGCTTCATGATAAGCCGCAATATCAACTCCGTACGCCATTCCGCTTACAATTGTGGGTTTGTAAGGCTGTAAATGTTCCATTAATTTTGTTGTAACTTCTTTTCCGTAGGCTGATATTTTCCGCGTTCCAACAATTGCCAGACAATTATTATTCAAAAGAGAAAGATCACCTTTATAAAACAAAAGTATTGGCGCATCGGCACATTCCTTCAAAAGTTTAGGATACTCATCATCTAAAATGCCAACACATTGAATATGGTTCTTTTCTATAAACTTTAATTCTTCGTCAATAACATCGTTATTATCAAAATTTAAAAGCGCATTTTGTATCGATTTCGGAATGTTGAAATCAGCAAAAAACTGCTTGTTATCCGCATCGAACAAACTATTCACATTTTTAGAAAGATCAAGCAATTTTCGGGCAGACAACACTCCTACTCCATCACAAGCCAACAATTTAAGGTAAGATGTTAAAGTTAACTGATTCATTTATTTTTTTGATTATCATTCTTTTATAAATATAAATCATTTTTTAAATTTGAAAAACATGAAAAGTATTACAACTCAAAATGTTATCAACAAAAGCCAAAAATTGTTAATAACATTTGTGAATAAATTTCTTTAAAATGTATTGATTGGTTATTTTTGCCTTATGATGATCGAAAAACATATTTCAGCATTATTATACCGCTACCAATGTGTAACGGTACCTGGTTTTGGTGCTTTTATTACCGAAACCGTTTCTGCACGATATAACGAAACCAGCAATACATTTGCGCCGCCAAAGAAAACCATACTGTTTAACAGTTTGTTACAACAAAACGATGGTTTACTGGCAAATCACATTGCTTTAGAAGAACAGATATCTTTTAACGAAGCTGTTGTTTTAATTCAAGATCAGATTTCGTTGTGGAAGGCAAACTTGAACGGTAAAGAAGTTGTTTATTTAAAGAATATTGGTGAACTTTCTTTAAACAGCGAACAGAAAATTCAGTTTGAACCTGTTGGATCTACTAATTATTTGACTTCTTCTTTTGGATTGACCGCAGTTATGGCAACCGCTTTAACGCGTGAACAGCAACCAACCGAAACTAAAGTGATTGAATTAGAAACATCAACCAAAAACAAACCGCGTTTACAGTGGATGCGTTATGCGGCAGCAGTTGTTGCGGCAGTAGGTTTGTATAGTTCGGTTTCTACCTATCAGGAATATGAGGTTTATCAGGAGCAAAAATTAGCTGTTGAGAAAGATGTTCAAAATCAGATCGAACAAAAACTACAACAAGCTACTTTTGTGATTGAAGCTCCAAAGGTTATTAAAGAGAAAATTGCTGAAGTTACACAACAACAACCAACCAAATCTTTTCATATTGTAGCGGGCGCTTTTAAAACCGAAGCCAAAGCTCAGATTTTAACCGATGAATTAAAAGCAAAAGGTTACACCAATGCAAAATATTTATCGAAATCTAAACACAATATGCGCCAGGTGGTTTACAACAGCTACGCAACACAAGAAGAGGCTCAAGCTGATTTACGACAGATACACGAAAAAGTAAATAAAGACGCTTGGATTTTTATTGAAAACTAATTATACAAAAGACCTTTACAGGTCTTTTTTTTATTATATTATTAAATAATTCTTCTAATTTTGCATAAAAATACAAATCATGCAATCTAAAACTCCAAAAGATTCTATCACTATTTTAACCGACATTGTATTGCCAGGTGAAACAAACCCTTTAAACAACCTTTTTGGTGGCGAATTACTTGCCCGTATGGATCGTGCTGCAAGCATTACTGCCCGCAGACATTCGCGCAGAATCTGTGTAACGGCATCGGTAAACAATGTGGCGTTCAACAAAAGCATTCCTTTGGGAAGCGTGGTTACTATTGAAGCAAAGGTTTCTAGAACTTTTAGAACTTCTATGGAGATTTTTTTAGATGTTTGGATTGAAGATCGTGAATCGGGTAATCGCCAAAAAGCAAACGAAGCTATTTATACTTTTGTTGCTGTTGATGAAATGGGAACTCCTATTGAAATTCCTACCATAACACCTGAGACCGAAGAAGAAATTAAAAGATTTGATGCTGCGTTGCGAAGAAAGCAATTAAGCTTGGTTTTAGCAGGAAAAATGCAACCAAGCGAAGCAACAGAACTAAAAGCTTTATTTAGCTAAATACCATAAAGAAAGAGTGCTTTTCGGCACTCTTTTCAATTTGAATAATTTTTATTTATCTACCACCTCGCGTCATTCCGCCGCCAGATGAACTTCTGCCGCCACCGCCGCCCATTGATCCGCTGCCTCTGCTCATTGACGGAGCTGAAGATCTGCTCATACTTGGCGATGAACTACGACTCATTGTTGGAGCCGAACTTCTGCTAGAAGAACTTGGTTGGCTGAAACTTCTGCTTGGTTGTGATGAAATACGTGATGAACGTTCGATTCTTGAACTTGCCGGAGCAGATTCTCTTCTTATCGTAGATGAATTATTAGATCTTAAAGTACCACTATTTTGAATGGTTGCTCTGTCTGATCTTAAGGTTGCATTAGATGCTCTACTTCTTGAAAATTCTTCGCTTGAAACTCTTTGTCTTCCTGAATTTACAGTAGTTGCTCTTCCTGAAGAAATAGTTCTTCCTTCTGCATTTTGAATTCTACTAACACCTTCGCTTCTGTTTGAACTTCTTAAGTTACTACCTGTCATAGCATTTCTAGATCTTGAAGTATCTCTTGTAGATTCTAAAGCTCTACGGTTGGTTACGTTTTCGTTTCTGCTTGTAAAAGAACGGTTAGGATTTTGACGCTCTAACGAATTTCCTCTAACGCCGCTATACATACGGTCTGCACGAACTAAACGACGGTTATCTGTGTACGAATATCTGTTTCTGTGGTTTATGTGCGAATAGATATGGCTGTGGTATCTAAACACCGGCATTGGTCGCCAATATGAATAATATGTTGGGTAATAGCCCCAATACCATGGTGAATAATATGGGCGGTACGTTGCCATC
>CAMLFV010000023.1 GCA_946479395.1 uncultured Flavobacterium sp.
GAGCACAACACTTTTAATGTTGGGGTCCTGGGTTCGAGCCCCAGTCGGGTCACTTGTAGGGACAAATCTAAAAAAGATAGATTTGTCCCTTTTTTATTTTCTTTCAATTTGTTGGTATATGAAAATAACGAGGATCTGCTTCCTCATTTTAAAAAGAAAGGAAGAGGAGGATGGAGTCATAATTAGATTTACAACAATTTTAAAGAGATTTTAATTGATTTTATTTTTCACTTTTTCAACATTTAAAAAAACAAACGACACAATCCTCTAAAATATTTTTAAAGAGGTTGTTTATTATAATGTTTTTACTATGATATACTGAAAATTTTAATGATTCAAAAGTTACCAATGATAGAAAGTTTATTGTAAAGACCTTTTTATTGATTCGATAATCTTATTAAACTCATGAGATTTTCTTGATTGTACCCCCTTAATCAATTCCTTAATAAATCTTTGAGATGTAATTTGTAAATACTGTGCGAATTTTGTTTTAACTTTATTAAGTACAAATTTACCATCGCATAAATTTAAATACTCTTCATCCCACCTTGACTGAATTTCTGCTAATTTTTGATAATTATTTTTTATTTTATCTTTTGTACCTTGGAATATTTCTTCTGTAAGAATAGAATCTATATAAGAGTTATAGTGAGTGTCGTCCTGAACGACCAGTGACTTACTACTTACTGCTAATTTTAATTCAGCAAAACTATTTTGATTTAAGTTTTGCAAAGTTTTACGTAAAACAATTTCTTTATTGGAGTCAGCTTCGTCTTTTATAAAACGATGATCACCTAAACGAAATCTTAATCAACGAAGATAAAAATGGTTACACCATTACAGGAAATACTTATTCCGAAAACGGAACAGGCAACCTTACTGTAAAATCAGAAAAAGGCAGTGATTTCTTTGTAATTAAAACTGATAACCAGTTTAAATCAATAGATCAATACAGTTTTGATTTGGAAGGCAGCGAATTTTTAACATCAACCGCAGTAATGTCTAACAAGAACTTATTGTTGTCAGGCTACAAAACAGATGCAAAGACCAACAAGAAAAGCTATGTTTCCATACAGGTAAACGACAAAGGCGAACAGGTTTGGGACAAGGAATTGTCCACAAGCGGTGACGACCTTTTACGCAAAACAGTAATAACCCGTGATGGCGGATTGGTGTTCGCGGGAAATTCTACAGGTAAGAATGCACAATACAAAACATCAGCACAAGGCAGAGACGATTACTGGGTAGTAAAACTGGCTCCTAAAAATGATATAAAAGAACCTGAAATCAAAATTGAAGCATTCCCGAACCCAACTGATGGATTTACACAGATTGTAATAAACCACGAATATAAAGAAGGGGTCGTAAACGTTTTTGATTTAAACGGAAGGTTACTACATACCGAGAAATTAAAACACGATATGGTTGCGGTTAATTTAACAGGTTATGCTCATGGCACTTATGTTATCAATATTAAAACAGATGTGGTAAACACATCTGTAAAAGTCATTAAAAAATAGTTATGAAAAAGTTTTTAGTTTTTATATGCTTATTAATGGTTCAATTGATTTTTAGTCAAGATAAACCAACTCCATATAAATTTACATCCTTGGTTGATTTGTATGAATTTCCAACAACAAATTACACAGGAGGCTTAGATGTTGATTTGCCTCTTTATACAATAAATACAAGGGGCTTTCAACTACCCTTGTCTTTAAATTATGATCAGGCAGGTAATTCCAACTTTTTTTTTTTATATAGGTAATCAATTTGGGGATGCTTGGGTGCTTAGTGCAGCAGGGACTATAAGTAGAAAATGTGAGTACCGACCTACCCCAGGTTTTGATACAGGGACGGTAACTGGTAGTTGTGCGGGCACTTATACGTATGAAAAGTTCAGAAATCAATCGCTTCAAAACGATGAGTATTACTATTCTCAAAATCCGACAGCTACCTCTCGACCAGAATCAGATCTTTATAGTTTTTCTTTTCTAGGATTAACAGGGAAATTTATTATTCAGAAGCAAGGAAGTCAGTTCATAGCAAAAATACAGGAATCTTCGGATTTTGTAACAATTCAGATAGGAACGACAAGAGATGAGAACAATAATTTTAACAATATAACTATAACAGATAAAAAAGGTTATAAATATTTGTATACCTCACCCTCTAACGTTAACGAAAATAGAAAAACAAATATTACATATGCTAAAAATACAATATATGTACCAGCAGGATGCTCATTGGGAGGTTCACCTGGAGAGGCTGCTTATTTTGGACCAAGTATAATTAATGAAGGAGGTGGAGCTTCTTCAACGGCAGGTGGAGGAATTATTTCTTCAAGCACTGCTCCTGGGGATAGTAAATTTTGGGAAAATCTTGAATTGACTGAAATTTATGACAAAAACAATAATTTATTGGTAAAATATGAATACCAAGACTTATATGTAATGGGTGGAGATATATCTTCTAGTGGAATAAATTCATTGGGTATAATGATGCCTCGTAAAAAAATATATTTAAAAAAAATAAACATCATAAATCAGGGAGCTGTGTATTTTAATAATGTAATCGCTGATAATAACGGAAATGTTGTTGCTTCTTATACCAGTTCCATTGAGGTTAAGGATTTAAAAGAGGCATTGATAAAAAAAATCGAGTTTGGATATCAAGATTACAAATCTCCTTCTTTAGCACACTTATCAAAAAATTATGAAACAGAAGGGGGGCTTTATTTTCATAAACGTTTTTTAACCTCCATAAAAGAGTTTGACACGGCAAATCAAAAAAATCTGACAACGTCAGTCGAATATAAAACTCACGGTATCACAAATGCTAGTAGAATAGTTGATAGGATGGGTTTTCTTGCAGGTAGCGATTATTGTGCAAATCATTACCATAAAGATACCTGGAAAGGGGATTTTGTTTTGCAGAAAATAAAATACCCCACAGGGGGATCTGTACTTTATCAGTTTGAACCTAATACCTTTTCTAAATCACAATTATATAATGGATCTATAAAAAGTGAAAATTTTGATAACCAACAATTCCAACCTATTAATGCTACTGTAGATAATTTTAATGCAAGAAGTTTTACATTTACAGCAAACCCGGGTGATACATTGGCTATCATAAACAAGGTACAGGACGTGTCTTTAGGTTTGTTTAAAGGTGTAGGAAATTTTAGTCAAACAAATTTAATCAGATCTATAAGTCGAATAGGCTACACACCTCATGTATATTTAGATGAATCTTCATGTAAACATCTTATTACAAAAGTAGTGATACCTGCAAATGCTGGAACTAATACATTTACAATAAATTATTCTCAAGGAATTCCTACGTTAAATAGTTTTAAGATATACAAGTATTCTAACAATCTTGTATCAAATTTTTTATATGTTGAGGGTAGTAGAATAAAGAAAGTTGCCTATTTTAATGAGAACATTTCAAAAAATGTTTTAGAGCTTCCTAACGGAGATGCATCAGCAGAAAAAGTAATTACATATACTTACGAAGACGATGATCAACCTAATATTAGTTCTGGAAGAATAACTAATTATTACAGAAATGCTGCTGATATGAGTAAGTATAACTTTTTTTATAAAAATGTACAAAGCCATATAAGAGGAGTTGGAAAACAAAAAACATATTATACTGCATTTCCTGAAATTGTAAGTTTTAGGGAATATGTTAAATATGATGTAAATAAAAGTTTAGTGTATGATTCTACAAATAATTTGATTTCTGAAAACACACAAAATAATATCTACAGTTATGATGGTTTTTTCGGAGAAACATTAGGAATATCAAAAGCATTTGTAAAATCCAATACACAGGTTTCCAAAAATTACGAAAATGGAAGTTTTATAGAAACAAATTCTGAAACCAATTATCTAAATAATCGTCAGGTTTCAAATCAATCATCAACAGATGCTTTAGGAAAGGTAACAAAAACAGAATTTGATTACCAAACTATAAACAATGCTATTGTGAATACTCAGTCGCACAATTATGTAAATGGTAATTTAAAAGAGCAAATATTAAACACTTATGGTTCACAGGGAGATCTTATTAAAGTAGAATTCAAAACTCCTGACATGAATGCTTACGAAAAAATTGGCAACGAAAATACTAAGTATATCAATGGGCTTCTTAGGGGATATATGCAACCTGACGGTACCCCAGTTACCTTGGTTTATGGATATTTAGACACACAGATTATAGCAAAAATAGTAAATGTTGATGCAAATGTTTTTTACTCGGGCAGCTACCAAAGTATTCTAAATAATTTGGATATGTACAGTACGCAGTGGCATGCCAACTATAGCGAAGCAAATTTAAAAACTGCTTTAAATGGTTTACGAACAACCTTTCCAAATGCTATGGTTACAACATATACCTACAAACCAATGGTAGGTATTTCAAGTATCACAGATGAAAACGGAAAAACGGCTACTTTTGAATATGATACTTTTAACAGATTAGCTGTTGTAAAAGACCATATAGGTAATATTTTAAACGAATACCAATACAACTTTACCAACTAACAGCATATGAAAAATATAATAAAAATAGCTTTGCTGCTTGCTGTAATGGGAAGTTACGGGCAAACAACCACAAAAAATTATATAAAAGAAACCACAAGGCGTACAGCATCTGTAAATACGGGTGGTGGCTTTGTGATAACTCCACCTGCAAATACTCATATATCTACTACAACATATTACGACGGATTAGGCAGACCTGTTCAGATAGTGGATCAGAACAGTTCACCAGAAGACAATAAAAATATTGTTACCCATATTGAGTATGAGAAAAACATCGGTCAGACAAAAGAGTACCTGCCGTTTTTAACAACAGGTTATACAACCACATCAAGCGGAGGTTCTTTTCCAATCGTAACTACTACTTATAAATCTGATTTTGTTACTGATGCAAAACCACAGACATTATCTTTTTATGAAACGTATAATGAATGGACTCCTAATCCATATTCTGAAAATCGTAAGGAAGCATCACCGCGTAAAAGAGTTTTAGAGACAGGTTTTCCCGGCGAACCTTGGGCAGCATCAATACCTTCTTATTATGAAGCATCTGGTTGGGAAGCATCTGATTGGGAAGCAGGTAACTTACAAGAAAACCGCAATACCATTCGTACTTCCTATGCTTTAAATAATAATAATGAGGTAAAACGTTATACTGTAACTACCAGTTTTACCGACGGTGCTTATAAAAACAGCATATCTGAAAACGGCTTTTATCCTGTAAACAGTCTAACCAAAACAGTAGTTAAAAATGAAAATTGGAAAGACGGCAGCGGCAGTAACAATACGGTTGAAGAGTTTAAAGACAGCAGAGGGAACATAGTATTAAAGCGAAACTACAATGACGGACAGGCACACGATACATATTATGTGTATAACGATTTAAATTTGCTTGCTTTTGTTATACCGCCAATGGCAAACGGCAGTGTATTGGGAGATTATTTGGAAAAATGGTGCTACCAGTATAATTACGATGCTAAAAAGCGTTTGATAGAAAAGAAACTGCCTCAGAAAGAATGGGAGTACATTGTATATGATAAAGTGGATCGTGTGGTAATGACAGGCCCTGTCTACAACCCTTTTGGCGATGGGACTAAAGGTTGGTTAATTACAAAATACGATGTTTTTGGCAGAAGTGTTTATACGGGATATTATGCAGCCAGTACTTTTAGCAGTAGCGACAGAAATACATTGGCGCAAAACAATTTTACCATAGAAAGCAAATCGGGAAGTAATACTACAATAGATGGGATTACAACGCGTTATACCAACACGAGTTTTCCTACTAGTTTTAAACTGTTAAGTGTAAATTATTACGATAATTATACTTACCCTAATGCGCCAACAGCTTTTCCAACCATAGAAAACCAAACAGTAAACACAGCAGTAAAAGGGCAGTTAACAGGCACATGGACACGTGTTTTAACAACGGCATCAAGTACGGCAGGTAATTTATCGTATAACTTTTACGATGACAAATACCGTGTAATACGCAGTTACAGCCAAAATCATTTGGGTGGTTACACACAGGTAGACATCCAGCTTACTTTTACAGGGGTACCTTCTAAAACGGTAACATATCAAAAACAGAACAGCAGTGCAACTGTGTTAACAATTACTGATGTTTTTACTTATGACCGTAGAGATCGTTTAACAAAACAAACAGAGCAAATAGGTACAGGCAGTGTAGAAACAATAGTTTCTAATGTATATGATGCATTAGGAGTATTAATAACAAAGAATGTAGGTGGTACAACCGGTAACCTGCAAAAAGTAGACTATAAATACAACATTCGTGGCTGGCTTACCGATATTAATAATGCTGAAATGGATTACGTAGATGGCGAAAACGATTTGTTCCAGTTTAAAATAAACTATAACAGGTTTGCCATGCAGAATGTAAATCTTTTCAATGGAAACATAAGTAGTGTATGGGTACGTACAAAAGTTGATAATTCATTTAAAGGATATGTGTATTGGTATGATCATTTAAACCGCCTTACCCAGGCAAAAAACATGTATTATCATAGACCTGGTGGTTGGCAGATTGGGCAGCGTATGGACGATTCGTATGGTGAAGCAGCTACTTACGACAGAAACGGAAACATCCTTACAATGAAACGTACCGGTGAACTGTTAGATGAACAACAGGCATTACCTGTTGATGATTTAACTTATACCTACAACGGTAACCAGTTGCAAACCGTAACAGATGCCACAAATAACACCGATGGTTTTAAAGACGGAAATGCTTTGGGAACAGATTATTTTTACGATAGTTTTGGTAACATCACCCAAGATTTAAATAAAGGTATTACCGCGGTAAGCTACAATCATTTAAGCCTGCCGTATCAGGTAACGTTTGCAAATGGCAGTAAAATTAATTACACATATGACGCAGCAGGCACACGTTTAAGCAAAAAAGTGCAGCCAAGCGGTGGTGTGTTAGTAACTACCGATTACGTGAACGGATTCCAGTATACAGACAATGTGTTAAAGTTTTTTCCACATACTGAAGGATATGTAGAATTTAAAAATAATCAATACCTTTATACCTACCAGTACAAAGACCATTTGGGAAATATTCGATTAACGTATCGCGATGGTTTTAAATTCCATCCAACAGAAGAAAACCCAAAAGACGGTATTATACAGGTAGCAGAAATCATTGAAAAAAACGATTATTACCCATTTGGATTAAAACAAAAAGGAAATGATTTACCAGATTACAGTGCTGTAAATAAATATAAATATGCGTATGGCGGTAAAGAATTAAACGACGAATTAGGATTAGATCTGTATGATTTTGGAGCACGTAATTACGATCCTGCCTTAGCGCGTTGGTTAAATGTAGATCCGTTGGCGGAAAATTCAAGACGTTGGACACCGTATAACTATGCGTATAACAACCCAATATTCTTTGTTGATCCTGATGGAATGCAAGCGAAGAAATTTGAGGAATTAAAACCAGTTGGAGATGTTAACGATTTAATGGTAAGTAATGGGTACTATGAAACAAGAATAGGTGATTTTGCCGGTGCTGCTAATTTTAGTGGATTTTATGGTAGCTCGGCATTTGGTCACCATGATCCTCCGGTTTCGGAAACAGTTTTACCTGAGTTGGTAATAGATAAAAGAACTCCAAAATCACCTTATCAAAAAGCTTGGGATGCATTTATAAATCTACCTAATGATTTTGCTGAAAGCTTGTTTCAGGAATCATTGGCTATGGTGCCTGGAAATAGTAGTGGTATATATGGGATGCCAATGGGACCTGATGCTATGAGTATTGGAGGAAGTATTGGAGCCAGTGGAGGAATTGCTAATTTTAATTTTACACTTTCATTAGCAGCAACAGGAGATGATGTAGCATTAGTTTACGGATTTGATTATGGAATAGGCGAATTTACAAAACCTGGAGTTGGTGCCGGTGTAACTCTTAATGCTCATAGTTTATATGGAGGTAGTACAGATGTTTTAAATGAACTAGGAGGAGAAGATTTGACATATAGTGTAGGATATGTGGTTAAAGGTAGTTATGGAACTTCATCTAGAACTATTGGAAATAAAACTAAACATGCGGAAAGCGGAGCTAAAACATATGGAGTAGGATTTGGTTATGGAGTAGGAGTTTCAAAATCTAACACAAGTGTTTATAAATTAAGTAATTTAAGAAGAGATATTCCTAATGGTATTTCAAGATTACGAAATACTGTATTACAGGCAATAACTCCACCAAAAATGTTTTAAACAATGAAAAAAAAATTTTTTATTATTAGTTCTCTTTTTCTATTTATATCTTGTAAAACAGATTGTGAGTGGATTGCAAATGGATTAAGAAATGAAGAGTGTCTAATAATTGTAGATGAATTATCACCTGCTACTACTACTACAATGTCAATAAAAGGGATTAGCATAGAAGATGGTAAATATACTGTTTCAAGTGAGAATCAAAGATGGTGGCAATTGTATAGAGATAAAATAGAGCGCGGGGATACCATTATTAAAAGAAAGGGTGAGCTAACTTTTAATATCCATAAAAAAGATACAATTCTTACTTATAATTGGGAATGTGAAGGACAAGTTTATAAATAAAAAAATAAAATGAAAAAATATATATTAGTAATACTAGTTAGCGTATCATTTTTGTACTCTTGTAATAAAGTAAACGTACAACGAAAAAATACTATAACTGACAAAAATGAGGCTGAAAAAGTTTTAAATGTCTATTTTGAGAATCTTAAAATTGATAAAAAAGACGATAATTTAAAATTATTTAGCAATAGTTTTTTTGATAAAATATCTAAAGAAGATTTTCAGAAGGATAGTGGTATTGTGGATATTAAATTAGGAAAAATTAAAGATAAAAAGCTATTACAATGGGAAACAAATATAGTTGATGGCACTAATCCTAAATCGGAATATTTATTTATCTATGATGTTGAGAGAGAAAACTATAATTCCAAAGAAACCTTTTATCTTCTCAAAGAAGCAACAGACTCAATTAAAATCAACTCTTATCAGGTTGAATCAGAGGGTTTGTTGAAAGAATAGTGTTATGTACCAGATGTATTGACTACTAACCTTGGGTAAGGTATCAGAAGTATTGATAGAATTTAAAATACCTGCCAACGTAGAGATTATACATCAATAATGGAGTTCCTAACTTTACATAGACAAAAAAGGGTAATGTATCAGAAGTGTTGATAGAATCTACAATGCCTATAAACAGTAGCTTTATAAATCAAAGAATGATTTATTTCATAATAATAAAGACGAACATTTGTTCGTCTTTATTAATTTAAGTGGCTTAAAACAGATAAAAATGGTAAGTAGTAACACCTCGTGTATCA
Source organism: uncultured Flavobacterium sp. (assembly GCA_946479395.1). Next base: position 9,401 of record CAMLFV010000023.1, read on the forward strand.
AATGTGTTGATAGAAAAAATATATGTGTTTGCTGTCAAGGTATATTAGTAAAGAATGGATTTTCTAAAGTCGGAAAACAACGATATAAATGTAAATTATGTAATAAAACGATTGTTTTAAATTACAGCTACAAAGCGTACTTAGCCAATATAAACAACAAAATTATTCTTTACATAAAAGAAGGTTTAGGTATTAGAAGTATGCACGTATTTTAAAAATATCAACAACTACTTTGTTAAAAAGAATTATTAAAATAGCTAAGCTTACAGAATTGCCTAAAATAGAGAATCAAAGTTCTTATGAAGTTGATGAACTATGCACTTTTGTTCAACATAAAAACAAACGCATTTGGATTGTTTATGTCCTTGAAAGAGAAACCAAACGAGTTGTAGATTTTAGAGTGGGTGCTAGAACAATCTTAACTTTAAAAACGTCTTTAAATAGTATTCTTAGAGCCAATCCCATTTCGGTTTTTACAGATAGATTAATTCATTACAAAAGTATAATTTCGAGTAATATTCATAAAAAAGTTCGTTTTGGAACTAATCTTATTGAAGGAAAGAATTTAACTTTACGTACTCATCTAAAACGTTTAAATCGTAAAACCATTTGTTTTAGCAGAAGTGCCGTTTTTTTAGAAGCTGTTTTAAAGATTTATTTTGGGAGTATTGTTTAAAAAATAACATTCCATATACCAAGTGAGATAAAAAATCTATTTTTAACTGTTTGATAGTAAGGAGATGTTTATTTTATTTTTGAAAAAGTTAACTAAAACTTTGCATGGTATTAATAATGGTAATACCATTTGCACCGTTAAAATATATAAAAGCTTTGTAAGTAAATAACTAAAGCTTGCTATTAATAATAAAACACCAACAAGCTTTAGTGTAATATTAAAACATCTTAATAGATGTGAATTTTCTTAAATCTTGTAACAAATAGTTCGAACTCTGTTTCAATGGGTTCACTTTTATATCAAAATTACATAAGTCATTTGACTCGATAGCTCAGTTGGTAGAGCACAACACTTTTAATGTTGGGGTCCTGGGTTCGAGCCCCAGTCGGGTCACTTTTTTAGGATAAATCTAATTTTAGGTTTATCCTTTTTTGTTTTAACATATTTTCAATTAAAAACTTTCTATCTTTAAAACATGAAATCATACCTATATCTTTTTCTATTAATCTTTCTACCAATCCAATTCTGGGCGCAGTCACATAAATTACAGTTTAAAACGGAACATGGCAGTTTTAAAGTGATGCTTTATGATTTTACGCCAAAACATAAACAGTTGATTTTGGATGCCATTAAAAATGATGTTTATAAAGATGCCTTATTTAACCGAATTATAGAAAATTTTGTAGTTCAAGGCGGCGAGCATGATGATGATGTTGCATTAAGAGAAAAAGATTTACCTTTAAATGAACATTACAGATTGCCTGCCGAATTTGATTCAAGAGCTTTTCATAAAATGGGAGCTTTAGGAGCGGGTAGAGATGATAATCCGCAGAAAGCATCTTTTTTAAATCAGATTTATTTTGTGATTGGAAAGCCGGTTTCGGTAACTGATTTGGATACTATCGAACAAAAAAAAGGCATTAAATTTACAAAAGAACAGCGTGAAACATATTTTTCCAAAGGAGGGCTTCCGCGTTTAGATGGCGATTACACAGTATTTGGCGAAGTTTACGAAGGATTAGATGTATTGCTGAAAATAAGCAAGTTAAAAACAAACGAAAAAGATGCTCCTTTACAGCCTGTATCTTTTGAAATTATTGAAATTAAAGAATAACATCAACCGTTTGAAAGTGATCTTTTATTTTAATCGTTCTTTCAACAGGCATAAAACACCAATTTCACTTTCTGATAGATTTTCATTCTTTTTAAGTAATTTGTTCACTTCTTTCTGAAAATATTTCAATGTTTTGCCGTTTAAGTATTTGTCAATTACTCGGGGATCAATATATGAACTTCGGGCTACAGCTGGCGTGTTTCCTAACTTTTCGCTTACTTGTATAACAGCATTCCGAATGTTTTTATCCATTGTTTTCTGATCCTTTTCTTCTTCCACATCTAACTCATCTAAAGCAATGGCAGCAATCATGGTTCCTGACCAGGTTCTAAAATCTTTTGCCGAAAATTCTTCACCCATAACTTCCCGGATATACTGATTCAAATGTTCGCTTTTTACATCTTGAATGTTCCCGTTTTCATCGATAAATTTAAAAATTTCGTAACCCGGCATTTCATCGATTTCTTTTACAATTTTTGCCAGCTTTGCATCGGTAATATGTTTTTCTTGATCTTTTCCAGACTTTCCTCTGTAAGTAAAAATTAGTTCGTCGCCTTTAATTTCTAAATGTTTGCTGCGCATGGTTGTTAAACCGTAGCTTTTATTTTGCTTGGTGTACGCATCACTTCCCGGACGAAAAAAAGCAGATTCTAATAAACGAACCATGGTAGCCAAAACCTTTTCGCGCGTTGGTTTACGTTTTCTCATGTGCTGACCTGTAACGCGGCGCATACGTTCTAACTGTTCGGCAAATTCAATAATTCTGTCAAACTTTTTCTGCTCTTGTTTTTGTCTGAATTTTGGATTGTAGATATATTGTTTTCTACCTAGTTCATCTCTACCAGTTACCAAAATTTTACTGTTTTTCTTTTCAGATATTTCAACATCTTTCCATGCAGGCGGAATTACCAACGATTTTATATAGGTTTTTACAGCTGTATCTGTAACGGTTTTTCCGTTTTCATCTGTATAACTAAATCCTTTTCCTTTTTTATTGCGGTAATACATAGCTGCAGAGTTTTAATGGCAAAATCAATTCAAATCATATTAAAGATAATGTTATATCAAAAACCTTGCAATAAAAATCAGATCATTTTAAACCAATTCTTTTACGAAAACCGATTTTAAATGATTCATATAATCTGTGTAATAATTAGCGATGCGTTCCGGAGTGGCGTTTTTTTCCAGATCATGAAAATGAAATCCCTGAATTTTGCTCATTCCAGTAAAAGCATTCATTTTGTGAAAACCAAACAGCACGCCGTCATCAACCGAAGTTTCGTTGAAAAACTCACCAGGTAACGTAAAAGCAGTGTCTGGCGCGTTCCAAGTGGTGTTAACCATATAGTTTTTTCCGTGCATTAATCCGCCAGTTCCGTAATTTATCGCCGGATTTTTACTAGAACGCCCGTCACTGCTGTAAATTCCGTTTTGATGCCCCGCTGTAAAAACCTCATCAATATATTTCTTTAGTCTGTTTGGAACCTGAAACCACCAAATAGGCGTATTGTAAATAATCAAATCAGCCCATTTAAAATTTTCAACCTCATCCTCAGCAACAAATTCGTCGTTAATATCGGTAACTCTAACTTCAAAATCGTTTTCATTTAAAAAATCAACTGTCCAGGTGGTTAACGTTCTATTGAAAGCCCCACCAGAATGTGCAAAATGTTGTCCGCCGTTTATTATAAATATGTTTTTCATTGTAGTATCGTTTAAATTACAAAGCAAAATTATAACGCTATTTTGTATTATTAAAATAATATAAATTATAAATTTGTATCATAATTATAATGATATGATTAATTTAGAATGGTACAGAACGTTTAAGGCGATTTATATAACAGGTACGTTAACCGGTGCTGCCGAGGCTTTGTATATATCGCAACCTGGAGTTAGCCTGCATTTAAGTTCGTTGGAGGCTTATGTGGGATATAAATTGTTTGATAGAACCAGCAGAAAAATGATTCCTACCGAACGGGCAAAAGTTTTGTTTAATGCGATTAATGAACCTTTGACAAAGTTGGAAGTTGTGGAGAAAACATTTCAGAAATCGACCGAAAAGCATGCGCCAACAATAAGTATTGGTATGTGTTTTGAAACTTTTCAGACTACGCTAGAACCTTTTGTTTCAAGTCTTGATTTTAATTTGATCATTAGTTTTGGAAATTATCCTGAAATGTTGGATCAGCTGGAAAAAGGAATTTTAGATTTGATCATCACTCCCAAAAAAGGCACTTCGTTATTAATTGATCATGAACCGTTTTCAAGCGAAAAAATTATTTTGGTAGGAGGGAAGGATGTTGAAGTTTCCGAATTTAAAAGGCATTTAAAAGCAAATGATAAAACGACTTTAGAAGCTTGGCTGAAAGATCAAAAATGGTATGGAACAACCGGAGATATGGAACATTTGTTTCAGTTTTGGAGCTTGAATTTTGACAAGAAACCCGATTTTCGTCCGAATTATATTGTTCCGAATCTTAATTCTATTGTCCGATGTTTGTTTGGTGGCAGCGGATTGGCAGTTATTCCTGATTTGCTTTGCCAGAAAGAAATCAATGAAGGAAAAATTAAGCTGATTTGGGAAGGAGAAAAAAAATTGATCAATACGCTGTATTTCGGAACTCGGAAAAAGTCGATCCATCAACAAGAAATCAATCAGATAAAGGAATTGTTCAAAGAAGTAATGCCTAAGAATATATAATAAAAAAAATCAGGTACTTTTTACGGTACCTGAATTTATTTTATTACCTAATAAACGGTAATTCTTTTTTCATAGCATAAAGTATAAAACAATTTATATGCCAAAATTTAAGATAACTATAACAATACTTATTTATCAGTCAAAAATTGATTTATAAAATAAGTAAGATCATAAAATGATGATTTTATAAGTGAAAATTATCTTCTAAAAGTGGTAAAATTCCACAAAATAGTTTTGTAAAATTAGATATTCAAATCACCTTGTCTGCCAATATCCATTTTACTTCCGGTTACTGCGCTTGCTGCAACTTTAAAAAACGTAACCAGTTTATTTGTTTTATTGTCCCAGTAATGTGCTTCGGCTGGAGTGATCTTCAAGATACGAATATTAGGATCTTCCTTACCTTTTTCAAACCAGGCAGCAATCATGTCGTTCCAATATTTATCAATACGGGCAGCATCTTGCGATATTTCTCCAGTTCCGTTTATGCTTAAAAATTCGTACGAACTTACATCGGCAAAAGTTATGGAAACTTCTTTGTTTTGCTGTAAATGTTGGTGCGTATCACTTTCGGCAGAAAATAGAAACCAAATATTTCCGTGATCATCAACTTCTTGTCGGCTCATTGGTATGCTGTGCGGATAATTTGTTCCTTTTGGAAAGGTAGAAAGCATTCCAATATCAATAGAATCTACCATTTTCTGTAATTTTTCAATTGCTTCGGTGTTGTTTAAATTTTCTGTACTCATAGCTTTTAATTTTAATTGTTAAAACGTTAATAATTAATGTTGTTGTAACTTAATAATCAATAACTGTACAAGTTTTACAGCTACAGATCAACTTTCGGATTAAAAAAAAATATAAAGGCATTTAATTTTACCATGTCTTAAATATATCCGAAATTTGCAAAAAATTTCTGCTATGGAAATTTTAATGTTACTTGTTTTATTCTGTTTATATGTCGTTAGATAAAGTTTCAAAATTCAGTATTGTTTCTGCATACGCCGTTGTTTATTTTGTATGGGGATCCACCTATTTTTTTATCGAAAAAGCACTGCATTGGTTTCCGCCTTTTGTATTGGGATCAATCCGTTTTATAATTGCCGGAGCGGTTTTAATGAGTTATTGTTACTTTAAAGGATATAAACTTTTTAATAAACGCGATGTAGAAAGAGCCGTGCTTATTGGTTTTCTACTGCTTTTTGTTGATATGGCGGCGGTTATTTGGGCAGAACAATATATATCAAGTGCCATTGTATCGATACTTGGCGCGGCGGCGGCTATTTGGTTTGTACTTTTAGATAAACCCAAATGGAAAGCCAATTTTGGAAGTATTCCTATTGTTTTAGGTTTGATATTGGGTTTTGGCGGAGTTGTAATGCTGTTTGGAGAGCAATTGATGAATTCAGAAAGTGCATCTGGTGGTTACAATGTAATTGCCATGCTTGTAATGATTTTTGGAACCATTGCCTGGACCGTAGGATCGCTTTACACAAAATATACTCAAGACAAAAAACCGGCAGCTGATGAACGTAAAATAAAACCGTTGAACGTAATGGTTAAAACGGCTTGGCAAATGGTAACCGCTGGTGTTGCTTTTACACTTTCGGCTTTAATTACGGGCGAGTATGCGACGTTTAGTCTTGCAAGCGTACCTTTAGAAGGTTGGGGATCTATAGCTTACTTAATAACAATGGGATCTATTTTAGCCTTTAGTTCGTACATTTGGTTATTGCAGGTTCGTCCGGCAACCGAAGTAAGTACGTATGCTTATGTAAATCCGGTGGTTGCTTTGTTTTTGGCTCACTTTTTTACACAACATAAAGTAACTGCGTTACAAATTCTTGGTTTAACGGTTATATTGGTTTCGGTATTGCTAATGAACTGGAATTTATATAAAGACAACAGAACTTTCCGAGTTATTCGTGCGCGTAAAAAACTAAAACGCTTTAAATACATGGCGCCAAAAAGTAGTATTCCGCGTATTGTTGAGGTGGCTGATTTTAACGAACGTGAAAAACAAAAGCAAAATAAAAGCTGATATTCTAAAAATTTCATAATCTGATTTCTTACCGTAAACCATTATTTGAACTTGCTTATATTTGTGTTTGATTGTAAAACAGAATTTATGCAGTATAATTTTGATGAAGTAATAAATCGTCGCGGAACAAATTCGGTAAAATGGGATTTATGTGTGCCTGATGTTTTGCCAATGTGGGTTGCCGATATGGATTTTAAAACCGCACCCGAAATTACCGAATCGCTTCAAAAAGTAGTATCAACCGGTGTTTACGGATACAGTCTTACACCCGATGCATTCTATGAATCTGTCATTTCATGGTGGATCAAGCAGCATAATTTCACAATTCAAAAAGAGTGGCTTTTGGCTACTCCGGGCGTTTTGCCTTCGCTTTCTGCCATAATCAGAACCTTTGTAAAACCAGACGAAAATGTAATTCTACAAACGCCGGTTTACAATCATTTTTTTTCAACATTAGAAAATTGCAGATGCACCGTTTTACAGAATGATCTTTTGTATGATAATGGTATTTATAGCATCAATTTTGATGATTTAGAAAAGAAAGCAGCAGATCCACAAACAAAATTGTTGCTTTTAAGCAATCCGCATAACCCGATTGGGAGAGTTTATGAAAGAGAAGAGCTTGAAAGAATCTGCAAGATTTGTTCAGTGCATAATGTAATGGTAGTTTCCGACGAAATTCATGCTGATTTGGTGTTCCATCCTAAAAAACATACTCCTTTTATTGAAGTTTCTTCACAATATAATATAGACGCTATTTCCTGCGGATCTCCTTGCAAAACTTTCAATATGTCGGGCTTGCCGGTTTCGTATCTTATTTCACAAAATCAGAAACTGCTTGATAAAGTTCAGAAAACATTGGATATGCAGGACACTTTATACCCAAATATGGTTGCTGTAAATGCTTTAATTGCTGCATACAATCATGGTGATGGTTGGGTAAAAGAACTTAAAGATTATCTGGTTGAAAATTATAAGTGCTTGACTGATTTCTGTAAACAAAATCTTCCGCAGGTAAAAATAATTCCGTTAAATGCTACGTATTTGGTGTGGCTCGATTTCGGATTTTCAAATCAAAACGCTACACAACTTTCACAAATGTTACTTGAAGAGGAAAAGCTCTGGCTTAATGCAGGTACCATGTATGGAACTTCCGGTGAAGGCTTTCTTCGGATTAACATTGCCTGTCCGCGTGCTTTATTATTAGATGGATTGGATCGACTTAATACATTTTATGATCGAATTACAGTCTGAGTTTTATCAATCTTAGTAATAAAAAAAGAGGTTGCAGTAGTAAAACTGACAACCTCTTTAATAACCAAAAAAAACACTTATGAAATCCAAAAATACTACATTTTTTTGTTAGAACAAATAGTTTTTGTGTTTTTTTTTAAATATTTTAACTGCTTTAATTTTGCTTGTTTTTTATGACGCTTCCACGTGGTTGATTGCTTTGGTGGACTGCAATTTCTGAATGAAGAAATTCTGCAGCAGCAGCAGAATCAGCCACTTTTATAGATGCGCGCTCAATCATTTCTGTTTCAAAACTTTTTAATATTGTTTGTCGGAGTCCTTTTAATCGCCAATCAGATCTAGAATTTCCGTTTCTGTAAATCGAACGAGCTAAAGCCAATGCATCTAATAAAGCTTGGTTTGCTCCCTGACCTTTAAACGGACTCATAGGATGCGCTGCATCACCAATCAACGTAACCGAACATGTGTTTTGTAGTAATTCAACAGATAGCTGCTCCCGATCGTAAACCGGATATCCTGTAATGTGATCTGGCGGTGTTGCCGATAATATCTGCGGAATTGGATCGTGCCATTTTAAGCGTTTACAAGCTTCTTCTTTTAAAGCTTCTACACCACTGGCACTCAGTTTTTTTGCTTCAGTTTCATCAATCGGAAAACTCAATTGCCACATAACAGAATCCACATCATAAGGCATTACGTAAATACGTTCATTGCCATTGGCGGTTTGGAAAACGGTTGCAGAATCTAATAAAGTTCGATCTGTGTTTTCTATGGAATCCAACTTACAAATTCCTAAAATCACCATGCATCCAAGGTAGCGTAACGGAGCTTTTTCTTCGCCGATGATAAGGTTTCTAACGGTACTTCGAATTCCATCTGCACCAACAATCAAATCGGCAGTTGTTGTTTTTATCGTTCCGTTGACATCAAAAATCAAATTTATTTTATTTTGATTATCTGCAGAAAAATC
>CAMLFV010000024.1 GCA_946479395.1 uncultured Flavobacterium sp.
AAGCTACCAACCACAAAAGCTACCATGGTTACACCTAACGATATTTCGCTAGTTTCGGGCAAGGCTTTTGTTCCAAAATAAAAGGTCAATACAAAACCAATCCAAATAATAAGAGTGTGAATAAGAAACGGAATACGGTGCGGCATTTTAAAGATACTCAACACACCTTCTACCAATCCGGTTATTTTTTTTCGGATAAAAACAAAGACTTTCCAGTTTGATGTATAAAGTAAATACAAACCTACTATTACAGTAATTGTAAAAACACCACCAATAATAGCCAATTGTTTTACCGGAATTTGCTCTGTAATAAAGCCCATTAACTGTTTGTACTGCAACAATAATGCTGTAGCTACAAATAAAAGTAGAAAAAGCAGATCGATAAGGCGTTCGGCAATGATGGTTCCGAAACCTTTATCAAACGGAATGTTGTCGTATTTCTGAAGAACCGCTGCACGCGATAATTCGCCCGATCGCGGAATCGTTAAGTTTAATAAGTATCCAACAGCAATTGCCATGAAATTATTCCAAAAATTAGACTGATAACCTAAATACTGTAAGCTGTATTTCCAACGATAGGCTCGCGATGCATGGCTTATCTTCATAAATAAAACCGACAAACCTATATAAAAATAATCGGCAGAAACAAAATAGCTTTTCATTTCGGTAATCTGCGCCGGCGTAAACTGGTTGTACGCGTAATAAACCAAAAAAACTCCCAACAAAAGTGGGAGTGAAATATTTAGTATTTTTTTTAAAACCTTCAACTATTAAGTTAAAGTGTTATTTTCTTCGTTTGGAAAAATAATCCAAGGTGAAAACGTTTTAGCTTCTTCAAAATCCATTAAAGCGTAGGTGATCACAATGATGATATCATCTTTCTGAACACGGCGCGCCGCAGGACCATTCAAGGTAATTTCGCCGCTGTTTCTTGGACCCGGAATAGCGTAAGTTTCAAAACGTTCGCCATTATTAATGTTTACGATTGAAACCTTTTCGCCTTCGATAATGTTCGAGGCTTCCATTAAAGCAATATCAATAGTAATACTGCCAATATAATTTAAATCGGCACCTGTTACTTTAACGCGGTGGATTTTAGATTTTAAAACTTCTATTTGCATGGTGCAAAGTTATAATTTTTAATTTAATGTAATGTTATCAATTAATCGCACACCTTCTACATGTACCACAATAAATGCGCGATAGTTTTTTCCATCCTCTTTTGTACTTGCCGTTTTTAATGAGGCTTCATCGGCAATTATAAAATATTCTAATGTAAAATCTGTTTCGCTTTCAAAAGCGGTTTTAACAAAAGCTTGGGCATCTTTAACATCTTTTTCTATAAAAAGATCTTTTGCAGCTTGTAACGTTTTGTAAATAAAAGCCGCTTTATCTTTTGCTTGGGCAGACAATCGTTCATTTCTTGAACTCATTGCCAATCCATTTGCTTCTCGAAAAATATGACAACCAACAACATCGATATTCATATTGTTTTTTTCGACCATTTTGCGGATAATCTGCAATTGCTGAAAATCTTTCTCGCCAAAATACGCTTTAGTTGGCTGAACAATTTCAAACAGTTTCTTTACAATAGTACCAACGCCGTTAAAATGTCCGGGACGGTTAGCTCCTTCCATTTCATTATCCAAACCATCGTAATCAAAAGGTTGCGCAACAGCGTTTCCTTCATAAATATCGTCAACAGTAGGTGCGTAAACAATAATTTTGTTCGATAACGCCTCTATCAACTCCAAATCTTTCTGCAAAGTGCGCGGATATTTCTCTAAATCTTCTGCATTATTAAACTGCGTAGGATTTACGAAAATGCTCATTACCACCACATCATTCTCATTCATGGCTTGTTGCAGCAACGAAAGATGTCCTTTGTGAATTGCGCCCATTGTTGGTACAAAACCAATAGTTTGCTTTGCCTGTAATAACGGCTGTAATTGCTGTTTTAACTGGCTTTGCGCATGAAATACCTTCATGTTCTTATTTTTTTAGTGATTGCAAAATTAGCACATTACTTAACATCGTAACACATTTTTTCGTAATTTTGCCTCTTAAAAGCAATTTTTAATTTAATTAAAGAAGAATGAAAGATAAGAGGATATTATATGTATCATCTGAAGTAGTGCCTTATTTACCTGAAAATGAAGTTTCGCAAGCTTCATTTGACACTCCAAAAATGATTAATGATTTAGGTGGGCAGATCCGTATTTTTATGCCAAGATACGGTAGCATCAATGAAAGAAGACATCAGTTACATGAAGTTATAAGACTATCGGGTATGAATTTGGTAATCAATGACATGGATATGCCTTTAATTATTAAAGTTGCTTCGATTCCTAAAGAAAGAATCCAGGTTTATTTTATTGACAACGACGACTATTTTAAACGTAAGGGAACTTTTGGCGATGATGACGCTACGTTATACGATGACAACGACGAGCGCGCGATTTTCTTTGTAAAAGGTGTGGTTGAAACCATTAAAAAATTAAACTGGGTACCCGATGTAATTCACGTGCAAGGCTGGATGGCTTCTTTGCTACCGCTTTACATGAAGAAATATTACAACGACGAAAGTATTTTTGCCGATACTAAAATCATTACATCGGTTTTTTCTACAGGTTTCGAAGGAAAATTATCAGACAATATGTTTGAAAAAGTGGCTTTTGATGAATTTGATGCAGACGATATCGATTCTTTAAAAGATGCTACTTTTGAAAATATCATGAAGAATGCCATTAATCATTCAGACGGAATCGTAATTTCTTCACAAGAGATATCAGAAGATTTAACAAATTATATACAAAGTTCAAATAAACCTTTCTTACCTTTCGACGCGAAAGAAAAAATGAAGGATTTTTATCCGGAATTCTATCTTCATAAGGTTTAATTTAAAGCATCTATGAAAAAAAAATCGATTGTTAAATTTGCATTCCTTTCTATTTTATCTGTAACCGCAATTTCTTGTGAGCAGGAATTTACCGAAATGGGTTCTGAAATTATCGACAGCGACCAGTTTGGTTTTGACAAGTATTTGGTTCAGAATATTTCAACAACAAATAGCGAATCCGGAGTTGCGAACACACGTAATTTACCTGTAAACAATTTTGGAGTTTATACGCATAGTGCTTTTGGAAAAACAGCAGCGCATTTTGTTACGCAGATCGAAATGAAAAACAATTCCGATTTAACTTCTGTTGGAGCAAATCCGGTGTTAGATTCGGTTTACGTTTACATTCCTTTTACAAGCAGTGTATCTTCAACAGATTCTGAAGGAAACAGATCATACGTTGTTTCAAACCTATACGGTAGCGGAAAATTTAATTTAAATGTTTACGAAAACGGATACTTTTTACGTGCAACCGATCCTAACAACAATTTTGATCCACAGTTTTATTATGCAGACGAAAAAAGTGTTTTCGATCAATATAAAAAAGGATTAAACGGTAACGAACGTTTAAACAATTCTACCAACACGGCACAAAACACCGATTTTACTTTCAATAAAAATGAAATAAAATTGTATGCCTATAATGCCGACGGTACACCGCAAATGGTAGATGGCAAACATAAAGTAAAAGAACGTTTGGCACCAGGTGTTTGGTTAGATTTGGATAAAAACTACTTTCAAACCAAATTTTTTGCAGGCGACAAACATAAGTCTTTAATCAACAACGGACTTTTAAAAGAATATTTCCGCGGATTGTATTTTGAAGCGATAGATTCTTACAACCAAAACGCATTGGCTCAGTTAGATTTAAGCAAAGGAAAGGTTGTTTTTGTTTATAAGGCAGATGGTGCCATAGACAGCGAAACCAACCAACCAAAACGCGAGCGTAAAACCTACGAATTTGGTATTGGTTATGCAGAATCGCAATCAACATCAGACACAAGAACAGCAACAACCGTTAATTTATTAGAGAGCAATTTTGATTTAGAAAATAATTCTGCTGGAAACATTTGGTTAAAAGGTGGCGGAAAAAGCAGCTATGCAACCATTTCTCTTTTTGGAAACGATAGCGACAACAGCGGAAAAGCCGATGAATTGGAAACCTTAATCAACAATAAATGGTTGGTAAACCAGGCATTGTTAACGCTTTATGTAGATCATACTGCTACAGGATTAGATACTATTTCATCTCCAAGACAATTGTTCTTATACGATTTTAAAAACAATAAGGTTATTGCAGATTATACAAATGATACATCAACAATTGGTAAACCAATTTACGGTGGCGGTTTAAACAAATCAAACAAAACGGTTCATAAATACCAGTTCAGGGTAACAGATCACATTAACAACTTAATTCAAAAAGATTCTACAAACGTGCCTTTAGGATTGGTTGTTGCAAACAATATTAACAACGCAATAATGAACCCTGTAAAAGGTTCTAACAAAAAAATTCCTATGACTGCAACAATGAATCCGTTCGGAACCGTTATTTACGCTCCAAACGCTTCAAACAGCGACGTAAGAATGAAATTAGAGATTTATTACACTAAAGAAAAATAATTATGTGCGGAATTGTAGGTTACATTGGAAGCAAAGATGCTTATCCAATCATTATTAAAGGATTAAAACGTTTAGAATATAGAGGATATGACAGTGCCGGAGTTGCATTATACGACGGTGAAAAATTCATTTCAAGCAAAACAAAAGGCAAAGTTTCTGATTTGGAAAAAAGAGCCGAAGAAGAAAACACCTTTAAAGGATCAATGGGAATTGGGCATACACGTTGGGCTACACATGGCGTTCCAAACGATGTTAACTCGCACCCGCATTTTTCAAATTCTGGTGAATTAGTAATTATTCACAACGGAATTATTGAAAACTACGAACCTTTAAAACAAGAATTAATCAATCGCGGTTACACTTTCAAGTCGGATACCGACACAGAAGTATTGGTAAACTTAATTGAAGACATCCAGAAAAATAAAGGTTTAAAATTAGGAAAAGCCGTTCAGGTGGCGTTAAACCAAGTAGTTGGTGCGTACGCAATTTGCGTTATGGATATTAAAAAACCAAACGAAATTGTGGCGGCACGTTTAGGCAGCCCTTTGGCAATTGGTATTGGCGAAGGCGAATTTTTTGTTGCTTCAGATGCTTCTCCGTTTATCGAATACACCAACAACGCGATTTATTTGGAAGATGAAGAAATGGCGATTATCCGTTTACACAAACCAATTAAAATCCGTAAGATAAAATCAGATAGTGAAGTAAGTCCGTACATTCAAGAGTTGCAATTAAACTTGGAGCAAATTGAAAAAGGCGGTTACGATCACTTCATGTTGAAAGAAATTTACGAACAACCACAAGTTATTCGTGATACGTTCCGCGGACGTTTATTAAGCGACCAAGGATTGATAAAAATGGCAGGAATTGAAGATAATCTTGCAAAATTCATCAACGCAAAACGCATTGTTATTGTGGCTTGTGGAACATCATGGCATGCAGCACAAGTTGCAGAATACATGATCGAAGAATTTGCTCGTATCCCTGTTGAAGTAGAATACGCATCAGAATTCCGCTACAGAAATCCAATCATCAATGCAGACGATGTAGTCATCGCTATTTCACAATCGGGTGAAACGGCTGATACGCTGGCTGCTATAAAATTGGCTAAAGAAAAAGGCGCATTCGTATTTGGTGTATGTAACGTTGTTGGATCATCTATTTCTCGTGAAACACATGCAGGTGCTTATACACACGCAGGTCCCGAAATTGGTGTAGCATCAACAAAAGCATTCACAACACAAATTACCGTTTTGGCATTAATCGCGTTGCGTTTGGCTAAAGCAAAAGGAACCATGTCGCAGTCTGATTATTTGAGAAATTTGATCGAATTAGAACTGATTCCTGAAAAAGTACAAGAAGCTTTATTAGAAAACGACCGTATTCTGGAAATTGCTCATATATATAAAGATGCACCAAACTGCTTGTTCTTAGGTCGTGGATTCAACTTCCCGGTAGCATTAGAAGGAGCATTGAAGTTGAAAGAAATTTCGTACATACACGCAGAAGGATATCCGGCTGCCGAAATGAAACACGGACCAATTGCTTTGATCGATGAAAACATGCCGGTTATTGTAATTGCACCACAGCAAAATCATTATGATAAGGTTGTAAGCAACATTCAAGAGATTAAAGCACGCAGCGGAAAAATCATTGCATTGGTATCAAAAGGCGACGAACAAGTGAAAAATCTTGCCGATCATATTATCGAAATGCCAAATTCAACCGAAGCGTTAACGTCTATCATTGCTACCATTCCATTACAGTTATTGTCTTACCATGTAGCTGTTTTACGAGGCACCAACGTAGATCAACCAAGGAATTTAGCCAAATCGGTTACCGTAGAATAATTTAAAAATGACGAGCACAAACAAGGTTCGTCATTTTTTATAGAAAATATTAATTAGGGCTATTTATTATTACAAAAAAAAACTATCTTTGCACATCGAAAAAAGTCGTTTTTTCACAATTGATAATTAGCTGTTAAATAAATACATAAGCAATGTCTAAAGTTACAGGAAAAGTTGCACAAATTATCGGACCAGTAGTTGACGTAGTTTTTGATACTACATCTGTTGCATTACCGAAAATTTACGATTCATTAGAAGTTACTAAAGCCGATGGATCAAAATTAGTTTTAGAAGTTCAATCACACGTTGGTGAAGATACCGTACGTACAATCTCTATGGATTCTACCGATGGTTTAAGCCGTGGAACAACCGTTATTTCTTTAGGTTCGCCTATACAAATGCCAATTGGTAAAGAAGTTTTCGGTCGTTTATTCAACGTGGTAGGTGATCCTATCGACGGATTAGAAGCTTTACCAAAAACAGGCGAAAATGGTTTACCAATTCACCGTCCTGCTCCAAAATTCGAAGATTTATCAACATCGTCAGAAGTTTTATTTACAGGTATCAAAGTAATCGATTTGATCGAACCTTATGCAAAAGGTGGTAAAATTGGTTTATTTGGTGGTGCCGGTGTAGGTAAAACCGTATTAATTCAAGAGTTAATTAACAATATCGCAAAAGGTCACGGAGGTTTATCTGTATTTGCCGGTGTTGGTGAGCGTACTCGTGAAGGAAACGATTTATTACGTGAGATGTTAGAGTCTGGTATTATTAAATATGGTGACGATTTCATGCACTCTATGGAAAATGGAGGATGGGATTTAGCTAAGGTTGATAAAGCCGGAATGATGGATTCTAAAGCAACTTTCGTATTCGGACAAATGAACGAACCACCTGGTGCACGTGCTCGTGTAGCTTTATCTGGTTTAACAATTGCTGAGTATTTCCGTGACGGAGCTGGTGATGGTCAAGGTAAAGACGTATTATTTTTCGTTGATAACATCTTCCGTTTTACACAAGCTGGTTCTGAGGTATCTGCTTTATTAGGTCGTATGCCTTCTGCAGTAGGATACCAACCAACTTTAGCAACAGAAATGGGTGCAATGCAAGAGCGTATCACCTCTACAAAAACAGGATCTATTACATCGGTACAGGCGGTTTACGTTCCTGCGGATGACTTAACGGATCCGGCACCTGCTACAACATTTGCCCATTTAGATGCTACTACGGTATTATCTCGTAAAATTTCAGAGTTAGGTATTTACCCTGCGGTAGATCCATTAGATTCTACTTCACGTATCTTAACTCCGGAAATCTTAGGTAAAGAGCATTACGAATGTGCACAACGCGTTAAAGCAATCTTACAAAAATATAAAGAGTTACAAGACATTATTGCGATTTTAGGTATGGAAGAATTATCAGAAGCTGATAAATTAGCCGTTCACCGCGCACGTCGTGTACAACGTTTCTTATCACAACCTTTCCACGTAGCTGAACAGTTTACAGGTATTCCTGGTGTATTGGTTGATATTAAAGAAACTATTAAAGGATTTAACATGATTATTGATGGTGAATTAGATCATTTACCAGAAGCAGCATTCAACTTAAAAGGTTCAATTGAAGATGCAATTGAAGCCGGCCAAAAAATGTTAGCTGAATCATAATCACAAAAAACAATTTATTATGATTTTAGAAATTGTTTCGCCAGAGGCTACACTATTTAAAGGTCAAGTTACCGCTGTGTCTGTTCCTGGAATCAATGGTGAGTTTCAAATGTTAAGCAACCACGCGCCAATTGTTTCTTTATTAGTTGAAGGAAGAATTAAAATCGCAGGTACTAACTTACAGTTTGAACCACAATTTGAAAACCGATTTGAAAAGATTGACAATAATACGTATTACTTGCCAATAAAATCGGGAACACTTGAATTAAAAGATAACAAGATAAATATCTTAGCAAATTAAATAGAAAACCAACTCAACTGAGTTGGTTTTTTGCTTTAAGAAGTTTTCCACTAACTTTGACAAAGCCCAGAACTTTGACAAACTTTTTTTTTAAAATAAGCACCTTATTACAAGGTGCTTATTTTTTGTATCATAGGATCTTGTTGAAGAATCCAGTTGTAGTATGCATTATCATCGTATAATTGGTGCATATATTCAGCAACCAGATGAAACATAATATTAGGCTTATGTCGATCTAAATTAAAAGTCAATCCGCTGGCTTTTAAATGCGCCTTTAACTCGTTAAAATATTTAGGATCTTTATAGATTTTATCTGCTAATTGTTTTGGTGTTAAACGCTGTAAATACGCTCGTTCACTTTCAATCTCTTCAAAAACGTAATAACTTACCAACGACGTTTTCATTAAAAGCTGTATGGCATCTTCGCCGTGTTTGTTCTTCAACGGAATAAACACATCGGGAACGATACCACCACCACCATAAACTGTTCTTCCTGCGGTTGTTTTAAACTTTAAACTATCTGCCAAATGAATGCTGTCTCTTGAATACAGCTCACCCGACTTAAATCTATTGCTTAAATCACTGTTGTATTCATCTAAACCATCGGCATACGGTTTTTGGATCGATCTCCCCGAAGGCGTGTAATAACGCGCTGTAGTTAATCGAACGGCAGATCCGTCGCCCAAATACATTTCACGCTGTACCAAACCTTTTCCGTACGATCTTCTTCCAACAATAGTTCCGCGGTCATTATCTTGAACAGCACCGGCAATAATTTCACTTGCCGATGCCGAGTTTTCGTTGATTAAAACGTATAGCTTTTTATCGGTAAATAAACCTTTATTAGATGCTTTGGTAATTTTTACATTTCCTTTTTTATTGACCGTTTTTACAATTACCTCGTTTCCTTTTAAGAAGTCATCGGCAATTTGTATAGCAGGTTCCATGTATCCACCACCGTTTTCACGCAAATCTAAAACCAATTCATCAATACCTTGTTTTAATAACGATTCTAATCCGGCTTTAAATTCGGTATAGGTAGTTTCTGCAAAACGATTAATCTTGATGTATCCGGTATGATCGTTCACTTTAATGGCAACATCAACGCTTTTCAAAGGAACTTCGCCACGAGTGATTTCAACATCGAAAAATTTATTGGTAGATTTTCTGTAAATTTTCAATAAGGCTTTTGATCCTGCGTTTCCTTTCAGTAGATTAATGATTGAATCATTTGACAAACCTTGGTTAAACAACTGAACTTTCTCAGCATACAGAATACGGTCACCAGCTTTTAAACCAGCTTTATCAGACGGACCACCAGGCAAAGGTTTTACAACTGCCAATGTATCGTTCATGATATGATAATTGATACCGATTCCAACAAAAGAACCTTTCATCACATTTTGAACCTCATCAAACTCTGATTTTGATATATAAATAGAATGCGGATCTAACTGTGCCAGAATATTATTAACCGTCATATCGATTATAGAATCGGTATTAACGTTGTCAACATATTCCTGTTCAATTAAATCGATAAGTTTGTTTAGCTTCACACGTCCTTTATCATCTTTCACAGAAAAGGGAGCGCCGTTTTTAGTAAAAAAACCACCTAAAACAATACCTGCCGCTAAAGACCCCATTGTTATTAAAGGCCACAAATAATTCTTCTTATTCATACAACAAAGAGCTTATATCCTCTATCTGAACCACTTCTACTCCAGCTCTCTTTAAAAATTCAATACCAGCTAAATCTTTATAACTATTTTGATAAACAACGCGTACAATGCCCGACTGATGTATTAATTTACTGCAATCTCTGCACGGACTCATTGTTATGTATAAAGTAGCATTATCACAAGATTGTGTAGATTTTGCTACTTTTAATATGGCATTAGCTTCGGCATGAAGCACATACCATTTTGTTGTTCCTTCTTCGTCTTCGCAACAATTCTCAAAACCCGATGGCGTTCCGTTATATCCGTCTGATATAATCATTTTATCTTTAACGATAATGGCACCAACTTTTTTTCGCTGACAATAAGACAACTGCCCCCACTCTTTCGCAATTTTCAAGTAGGCTTTGTCGTACTTATTCAACTTTGCATGGTTTGTCATAGAATTGAAAACAAGGAATATTATAATTTTTTTAACAAAAATTCTGTAGTGCAAAATTACATAAAAACAACATCAAATAGTTTAAAATTGATATAATTCTGTAAAAAAAATTAAAAATAATTTTGATTTTAAAATTTGATAAATAAATCACAATTTACAACAAAACATTTTGATATGATTATTTTTTTGTTAATTTTAAAGATTAATAATAAAACAGACGGTTATGTTATATCAGGATATTTATGACAGTGGTTTCAAAGAACGAAACAAAGGGCACTTTGCATCAATTGTAAGGGTGGCTTATAATGACGGAGAATACACTAAAACAGAACGCGAGTTTATAGATGCTTTGGCAAATAAATTAGATATAAGCGACGAAGATTACAGAGCTATTTTAAAAAATCCGAACGGTTATCCGGTAAACCCACCTTACTTGCAAGAACAACGTATTGAGCGTTTGTACGATTTGGCACGAATGGTTTTTATAAACCATATTTTAGGACCAGAACAAAAGGCTACCTTACGTAAGTTTACGTCGGCACTGGGTTTTGTAGGCGATATTCCGGCAATTACCGATAAAGCATTAAGTTTATTGGTTATGGAATATAACTTAGACGATTTTAAACAAGAAATGGACGTATATATTAAAAATGTAAACAAAAAAGCGAGTTAACACTCGCTTTTTATATGTAATAACTTTATTCTAAGAAAAACACAATGGTACTAACCACTCTTGCTTTTTGTAAATAAGGCTGCTTTGGTCTTTCAGACGGTTCTGCGCCTTCGCCTTCGTAATAACTATAATTTCCAACAATAGAAATTTGTCCTTGCGATGCGGTTTTTATTTTACCTAATTGCGCTTGTGAATCGTTTGCAAACTGCTCGCCCGCAATACGTGCATTTTTGGTGCTTTCGGCAATTAACTTAGGTTTTATGGTGTTTAATTCAGGAAAAGTGTAAGCAACATTTATATTAGATGTTAGATCTTTACTAATTAAATCTAATTCAATTTTTGATGTTTTAGCTTCTAATTCTTCCACCTTATCAGATTGTATAGAAATGCTTTGCGATGCTGTGTACCGATCTACTTTTACCTGCACTTCTTTTCCGCCTCTCCATTCGGTTGAATAATATGTTTGGCGATCGGTAACATCTAAATTACCAACTTTCATATCGCTTTTAGCATAGCCTACACTTTCTAAATACGCAGCAACATTGCTTTGTTTAGCTTCTGTTTGGCTTATAACTCCTTTTAAATCATCGCCCGAAAAAGAAAAACTTAATGTAACCCAAGCCGATGTAGCTTTCATTTCCATTTCGGCAAGTCCTTTAACAGCAACCACTCGGTCTTTATCGCTGAACGTTTTAAGTCCTCTAAAAATGAAAAATCCCAATAAAAAAAGTCCTAATACAATTGAGATACTTAGAACAATTGATCTTGATTCGCTTCTAATTTCCATAATCGGTTTTGATTTGTGTTCTTGCTAATTTACAAAAAAAATAGTCTGAATTTCTTCAGACTATTAAATATGTTTACAAGAAACTTTCTAATTTATCGACCATATTTTTGCTTCCGCAGAAAATAGGCACACGCTGGTGCAGTTCGGTAGGCTCAATTTCTAAAATACGTTGATTCCCGTCTGTTGCTTTACCGCCAGCTTGTTCAATAATCATTGCAAATGGGTTGCATTCGTACAACAAACGCAATTTCCCGTTTGGTTTTGAAATGGTTCCCGGATACATATAAATACCGCCTTTTAAAATATTTCTATGAACATCGGCAACCAAACTACCAATGTAACGCGAGCTGTAAGGTTTCTTAGACGTATCGTCTTTACAAAAAGCTACATAATCTTTTACACCTTGTTCAAACTGATTGAAATTCCCTTCATTTACAGAGAAAATTGCTCCGTCTTCACTAATCTTCATATCAGGATGCGATAAAAAGAACGTTCCCAAAGAAGGATCTAACGTAAAACCATTTACACCGTTACCGGTTGTATAAACCAACATGGTAGAAGATCCGTAAATAACGTAACCTGCCGCAACCTGATTGATTCCTTTTTGAAGAAAATCGGCTTGAGTTACCGGTGTTCCAACTTCTGAAATTCTACGGTAAACCGAAAAAATGGTCCCAACTGAAACATTCACGTCGATATTCGATGAACCGTCTAAAGGATCCATCAACAAAACATATTTATTGCTATTGCAATTGTTTGGACCTGAAATAGTAATAAACTCGTCGTTTTCTTCTGATGCAATTCCGCAAACAATTTCACGGTTAATTAAGGTCTGGATAAAAACATCATTTGCAAAAACATCCAGCTTTTGTTGTTCTTCACCCTGAATATTTTCACTACCAAAAGCTCCGGTAATATCAACCAAACCTGCCTGGTTTACCTTTTGAGCCACAATTTTTGAAGCCAAACGAATGGAGTTCATTAAACGAGACAATTCGCCCGAAGAATACGGAAAATGCTCTTGTTTTTTAATTATAAATTCGCCTAACGTAATAAATCTCTGTTCCATAATTGTGTGTAAAAAGTGGTACAAATATCGGTAAAATGTGCATACAAATCTATTTCTTTTCACATTTTTAAAAATAGGTATGGTGTTAAGAAAATGGTTCGCTACTTTTGCTTCTGTCAAACAAAATATTTTTAAGTTAATCGTATGAAGGTATTGAAATTCGGAGGGGCATCAATTAAAGATCCGCAGGCAATTCGTAACGTTTTACACGTTTTAAAAACCGTTGGTTTTACCGATAGTTTAATTATTGCGTCGGCTATGGGTAAAACAACAAACGCTTTAGAAGATGTTGTGAATGCTTATTTCAAGAAACCCGACGAGCTTAAAAATTGTATCGCCGTTGTAAAAAATTATCATTTAGATATTATTACCGATTTATTTACAGATAAAAACCACGTGGTTTTTAATCGAATTTCTGCTTTGTTTACCGAAATGGAGCTTTTTTTAGCAAACAATAAATCGCCGAATTATAATTTTGTTTATGATCAGATTGTATCTTACGGAGAAATTGTTGCAACTACTGTTTTAAGTCATTTTTTGAACGATCAACTGATAGAAAATACTTGGATTGATGCTCGAAATTTAGTTAAAACCGACACCACTTATCGCGATGCCATTGTAGATTGGAAAGCTACCGAAGAGAATATTACCAACCAGCTTCAAGACCAAAAATTGTACATTACACAAGGTTTTATAGGATCCGATGCTAATAATTTCCCGGTTACTTTGGGCAGAGAAGGATCTGATTATTCGGCGGCAATTTTTGCGTATTGTTTAAATGCAGAAAGTGTAACCATTTGGAAAGATGTTCCGGGTGTTTTAAATGCCGATCCACGTTATTTTGAAGACACCGTGCTGTTGAATAAAATATCGTATCACGAAGCTATTGAGTTGGCTTTTTACGGTGCATCGGTCATTCACCCGAAAACATTACAACCTTTACAGCGCAAAGAAATTCCGTTGTATGTAAAATCGTTTGTAAATCCAACATTACAAGGAACATCAGTATCAAAAGATGCTGGATTAGAACCACAGACAGCGTGTTTTATCGTTAAGAAAAATCAATTGTTAATTTCAATATCATCTAAAGATTTTTCGTTTGTAATGGAACATCAGGTAAGCGATATTTTTAAATTGTTTGCAGAACAGCACATAAAAGTAAATGTTATTCAAAACTCGGCAATAAGTTTTACGGTTTGCGTAGAAGATAAGTTTGGTAACTTCAACCATATCTTTGAAGATCTTGCAAAAAACTTTAATATTACCTACAACGAAAATGTTTCACTATACACCATTCGTCATTTTTCCAGTAAAGATGCCGAAAAAGTTATTGCAGACAAAACCGTTTTGTTACAGCAGGTTAACCGCGAAACCATTCAAATTGTAACTAAAGAATAATTTTTTTAACACAGATTTATGCTTTTTAAACCATAATAGACAACATAGTTATTGACTGATTTATCAGTTAGGCTATACTCAACAAAAGGTATATATAATAGTTTTTATAATTTGTAAAACACATAGTTAAGCTATGTTTATTTTGTAAGATATAAAACTATGTAATCTAAAATTTGCTCAACTTTAAGCACAGCTTCTATGTGGTAAAAAACTATTTTTTTTACAATATATTACAAATAAAACATCATGTACCACCTGTTGATTAAGTTACTTTTTTAAATAAGATTTTTGTTTTTAAGATTTTTTTGGCACACTATTTGGCTTGCGTTAACAAATTTAAAAACACAATAATCATGAAAAGAATTATTTACCTTTTAGCCCTAATCTCTACAAGTGCTTTTGCCCAAGAGCACCAAAAAGATGTTGTAACTGTTTCTGCAAACTACAATTTTTCTGAACCTACACAATATGGTGTTAGTTTAGAATTTACAAAAGAAGCAAGAGTTGATGAACGCTTAACTTCGCGATTGTTCAACGTAAGTTACGGACAGTTAGAATACGATAACAAATTTTTAAAAAGTACCGGAGAAGGTTTTGTTATTGAATTAGGTAGCCGTACCTATTTTAAAAAAGGCGTACGTGAAGGTTTTTACGGAGAAAACTTTATTACTCACGGACAAATTAAATTTGATGAAATGATCAACGGTGAAAATTTTGAAGGAAAGTACACGTTCTGGAGTATTTTTAATCCGAATATCGGATACAAAATTCAGCTGACTAAAAACTTAAGTTTAGATCCATCGGTTGGTTTTAACTGGAAATGGGAAGTTCGTGGTAAAGGCGATATAGACAACCGCCATTTTGATAACTTCGTGTTTAAAGCCGGTGCAAAATTAGGTTATACGTTTTAAAACAAATAAAAAATACCTTTTCAGAAACTTGAAAAGGTATTTTTACTTAAACTAAACACTTAATGAACTAATCTTTATTTAGTAATGATGTTTTCTTTGTATCCTTCATAAATAGATAAACTACTAAAGAAAAACCAATACATGCTGTAATATACCAATAATAATACGATTCTACACCTAATTGCTTAAACAATAATGCTACATATTCTGCAGATCCGCCAAAAATAGCCACGGTTAATGCGTAAGGCAAACCAACGCCCAAAGCACGAATGTTTGCTGGAAACAACTCTGCCTTTACAACTGCATTAATAGAAGTGTAGCCAGAAACAATAATTAAAGCCGCTATTAAATAAAAGAAAGCGGTCCACATATCTGTAGTTTTACTTAAACCTGTTAATAAAGGTACGGTAAACAATGTTCCTAAAATACCAAAACCTAATAATAGTGGTCGGCGACCTATTTTATCAGAAAGTGACCCAAAAACAGGTTGTAAACATGCAAATATAAATAACGAAAGGAATGATATTAATGTTGACTGTTCTTTTGTTAATAATACCGTGTTAACCAAGAACTTTTGCATATAAGTTGTGTAGGTGTAAAACGCCAAAGTACCTCCAAGTGTCAAACCTACTACCGTAACTAATGCTTTTGGATGTTTTAATAATTCTTTTATCGATCCGTTTTTTACTTCTTTTGCACTTTCATCTTTATTTTTTTCAAAGGCTTCGGTTTCATGCAAACTACTTCTCATGTACAAGGCTATGATTGATAGTATAGCTCCGATTATAAACGGAATTCTCCATCCCCAATCATGCAACTGATCTTCCGTCAATATAAATTTTTGTAATACAAGTTGAATACCTAAAGCGGTTAATTGCCCGCCAATCAACGTTACATACTGAAAACTAGAGTAAAAACCACGACGATTAGAAGTTGCCATTTCGCTTAAATAGGTTGCCGACACACCATACTCACCACCAACGCTTAAACCTTGTAACAAACGTGCAACCAACAATAATGCAGGTGCCAAAATACCAATAGTTTCGTATGTTGGAGTTAATGCAATTAATAATGAACCGAACGACATTAACAATACCGATAAAGTCATGGCTTTTTTACGACCAATTTTATCTGCCATTGTTCCAAAAATCCATCCACCAATAGGACGCATTAAAAAACCAACTGCAAAGATACCTGCTGTATTTAATAATTGTGCAGTTTGATCACCACTTGGAAAAAAAGCATGTGAAAAATAAATGGCGAAAGCTGCGTAAGCATACCAATCATACCATTCTACCAGATTCCCAATAGATCCACCAACAATTGCTTTAATTCTTTCGGCTGTTGTAATTTCTTTTTTTGTAGATGAAGGTACTGTTACCCTATCTATCATGTCTTGTTTTATCATTTTATATCTTTTTAAATTATAGTGCTACTTGAAAACTTAGAAGAAACTCTCCTTTTCTATCGAAAACTCTTTTTGTTGTTTTATCGAATAAAGGGCGGCTTGAATATTGTGCAACAATTTTTGCGTTTTGTGAGAATACAAACAAATTAGCACCTATATCATAAAAATGTGCGGCTTGGTTTAGTCCCTTTAAATCTTTGTAATGATACGCTACAAAAGGTTGCAACTTAAACTTGCTACTAAAATCTGGCAGTAAAAAACCTGTTTGTGTGTACCATATATTACCCGTACCTACAAGGTATTTTGCGTTTCCAAAACCTTCGGCTGCAACGGCTCCTGTATAGTTTGGATCTGCTGTTCCGGGGTTCATAATTCCGTTTACTCTAAGATTATTTTTACCAAAATCGTTGTAGTAATAAACGCTGTAAACACTCAAAGACATTTGCTTTTCTTTAGCACCTACAGGGATTTCCATAAAAGCATCAACTCCTAAATTTAACTGATCATGCTTTTTAAAAACACCTTCTTGTGGTTGCGAAAGCATAGCTTCTTTATTAGTATAAAAACCGGCACCAATATTAAATATAGATTTTGTTCCTAAATAGGTGCCAGGCAGAAAAGAGGTTGACATGACTTCTTTTTCTAAGAATTGATACATAGCATAACCTGAGTAAGCTAATTTACCCGAACCGTTATTTTCTACAGGTACACCACCAACTTCGGGTTTTCTGTCTGTTGCAAAAGGTTTGTTTACACTAAAACGGTAATTAATTCTATCTAAATCACCACGAACAAAAATTCCGAATTGTCTTGAAAACTGATCAGATATTTCAATATTAGGAAAGTTAAAAACAGGTAAGTCTGCAGTTAGAAGTTTTGTAGTACTGGCATTTGTCATACGGCTAACACCATTCCAACTATGTAAACCAGCTCCTAAATATAAATTGTATTTGTTTTCTTTGTTAGTGTAAAAATCGTTTTTAGGAATAATCGCCAATTCATTATAGGCATCCATAAAAAACATTCCCGGCTTTTTTCCTTGTCCGTTAGCTCCTGTACCAGATCCACCACCACTTATAAAAGACTGGTTATTGATTCCAAACTGAAAAAAAACAGAATATCCTTTGCTTAATTGCGATTGCATGGTAATACGAACCCTTCTTAAACCGGCATCGATAGTGTTATCTTGCGAAACACCGTTTACCGCTGTGCCGGGGTTATTTTCTATAGAACGAAACCAAACCTGACTTGAAATTCCGAATTTTAAGAATTTATCTCCGCTATCATCAAACTTAATTTTCATTTCACCTAAAGAATTCTTAAAAACAGGTTCGCTTTTTAGTTCTTTATCCTCTGTTTGTTCTT
>CAMLFV010000025.1 GCA_946479395.1 uncultured Flavobacterium sp.
AATTAATAATTTTTCTCGTTTTAAACTGTACTTTTTTTAGGGGAGCTTACAATATCAATATTTAATAATCTATTATATTTTAGTACTGACCTATTTTCATATTCAACATATTCAGATTTAGTTTCAGGATATTTCTTTTTAAAGTCAAGGATTCTTAAGTAATAATAAAGTTTATCATCATTATCTTCTTTTAGAACTAAATACTTATTATCAAAATGATATTTATATTTAATGTATCGCATAACTATTCTACCTACATAAATTTGAGACTTATTTTTACTAATCCCGTCAATTATTATGTGTTTATCGGAAATATCTAAACTTTTAAATGTAGAAAATAATGGATGCTCAATTTCTAAAGGATCTCCGCTTTCATAGGTTACATAATCTAATATCCATTTGCCTTTTATATTATCGACTTGTGCAAAAATCAAAGTAGGAAATAGAATGATAAGTAATAATATATTTTTCATAAAGTGATAAAGTGTTTTTAATATAAAATAAAATCTTCCATTGGGAAGATTTTATTTTAAGCTTTGCAACAACCGTCTAGATTTTCGTAAGCTATTGGGTCGGCTTTAATTTCATCTGCATCAAAACCTAATTTTGAAATTGCTGTTTTAATGTCTTGCAAATTTGTTTTTTTAGGGTTGAAGTAAACCGTAATGGTTTCTTTTTCTTCATCTAACTCGTACATTTTTACGCCTTTTACTTTTAACATTTCTGTCTGAAACATTTTTCCGCAGGTTTCGCATGCTTTGCAATGATCACAAACAATGTTTGTTTTAATCACCGCTTTTTCTGATTTTTTGTTTTGCGCACTAACCACAGTTGTAAATGCAATAAACAATACAACTAAAAAAGCTTTTAAATTTTTCATCTTCTATTTTTTTTAATTAATCAATACAAGTAATCATATCGTTGGTTGTTTTTCTTACCTTCTTTAATTCTGCCTGCCAATCATTTTCGGCATCACGGTAACCAATCGGTAAAATAACAACGCTTTTTAATCCTTTTTCTTCTAAATTCAATAGTTTGTCAACTTCATGGTTTATAAAACCTTCCATTGGTATCGAATCAACTTGCAATGCTCCAGCTTCGGTCAATGCCATTCCCAATGCAATGTAAACTTGTCGCGAAGCATGTTCAAACTGATGTTCTAACGACATAGAAGTCAACTGTTTAACAACTCCGTTTTTGTAATTATCAGAGAACCCTTTTGGTAAATCACGTTCTTTTTCGTAATAATCAAAATAATGGTTCATTCTGTTAATATCGTAATATTTCCAAGCAGCAAAAACAATCAAATGCGAACAATCTGTTAATTGCGATTGATTAAAAGCAACTGCCTTAATTTTTTCTTTTAACGCCTGATTGGTAATTACAATCATTTCAAAGGGCTGTAAACCGGAAGAAGTTGGTGCCAAACGCGCCGCTTCTAAAATACTGTTCACCTTATCTTGAGAAACTTTTTCGCCGTTCATTTTTTTGGTAGCGTAACGCCACTGCAATGCGGGAATAATACTCATAATTTAATTTTTATGATTTCCACAAACTTTATTAATCGCCAGTTTGATTTATAAAATCGAACTGACGATCATAAATTATTTTTTATACGATGCCAAAAAGGTATTTACATTTTGTTCGATACGCTCGTGAATGTTAGATACATCGGCTTTTTCGAATTTCTCACCAATTATATTTTCGTATAATTCAATGTATCTGTCTGAAACTGTTTCAATGTATTCATCGGTCATTTCAGGAATCTGCTGACCATCTTTCCCTTGAAAACCGTTTGAAATTAGCCACTGACGCACAAATTCTTTTGATAATTGCTTTTGAGCTTCGTTGTTATTCTGACGATCCTGGTATCCTTCTGCATAAAAATAACGAGAAGAATCTGGCGTGTGAATTTCATCAATCAATACAATTTTACCATCTTTCGTTTTACCGAATTCGTATTTTGTATCAACTAAAATTAATCCGCGCGATGCTGCAATTTCGGTTCCACGCTGATATAAAGCGTGTGTATATTTTTCTAATACTTCGTAATCTTCTTTAGAAACAATTCCTTGTGCTAAAATTTCTTCTTTAGAAATATCTTCATCATGCGTTCCAACAGCTGCTTTTGTAGTTGGAGTAATTATTGGCGTTGGAAATTTATCATTCTCTTTCATACCAGCAGGCATTTCAACACCGCATAAAATACGTTTTCCTGCTGCATATTCACGAGCCGCATGCCCCGATAAATATCCACGGATAACCATTTCAACCTTAAAAGGTTCGCACAAATAACCAACAGCCACGTTAGGATCTGGGTTTGCAACCAACCAGTTTGGAACAATATCTTGTGTAAGCTGCATGAATTTCGATGCAATCTGATTCAAAATTTGTCCTTTATATGGAATTCCTTTTGGCATAATTACATCAAAAGCCGATAAACGGTCGGTTGCAATCATTACCAATAAATCGTCGTTAATATTATAAACTTCGCGTACTTTTCCTTTGTAAACAGATTTTTGACCCGGAAAATTAAAGTGAGAAGAAGTTATGGTTTTCATTATAATGTTGTGTTTGTTTTAAAACTGTAAAAGTACTAATAATTCTTTTTCAAATCGTTCTTTAGGTAAATATTGCGCTTCCAGATTATCCATGAAAGGTATAGGCGTTTCGATACTTGCCACACGTTTTACAGGTGCATCTAAATACTCAAAACAATTTTCCATAATCCAAGCCGATAAATCGCTGGCAATTCCACCAAACATTGAATCTTCCTGAAGAATTATTACTCGGTTTGTTTTTTGTACCGATTTTCTAATGGTTTCGTAATCTAAAGGTTGTAACGTTCTTAAATCGATCAAATCGGCAGAAATATTCGGGTTGTTTGCCAAGGTTTCCAATACCCAATGAACACCAGCTCCGTAAGAAATAATCGTAACATCTGTTCCTTCTTTAATTAATGAAGCCTGCCCAAACGGAATGGTATAGTAATTTGTTGGAACATCTTGCGATTTACTGCGGTACAAATTTTTATGTTCGAAGAAAATTACCGGGTTTGGATCGTTAATTGCCGTGTTCAACAAACCTTTGGCATCGACAGGAAAAGCAGGGTAAACCACTTTTAATCCTGGAGTTTTAGTAAACCAAGCTTCGTTTGTTTGCGAATGGAACGGACCTGCACCAGAACCTGCACCACAAGGCATACGCACAACCACATCGGCATGTTCGCCCCAACGATAATGCTGTTTTGCCAGTAAATTTACGATTGGATTAAAACCTGTTTAAACAAAATCGGAAAACTGCATTTCCACCACAGATTTATATTTATTGATTGATAAGCCGGCAGCCGATGACACAATAATACTTTCGCAAATTGGTGTGTTACGCACGCGTTCTTTTCCAAAAGCCTCAACAAAACCTTCAGTTACTTTAAAAGCACCTCCGTATTCTGCAATATCCTGACCCATGATTACTAAATTCTCATGACGTTCAAACGATTGTTTTAATCCTTCGGAAATCGCATCAATAAAACGGATATTTTTTGATTCTGAACCAGCTTCAAAATGCTGATATTCGTAAGGTTTGTACACATCATTCAATTCCGTTTCCAGATTAGCTTCTAAACCAGCTTCATCTTGCGTAATTTTCCAATGTGTATCAATTTCTTCTTTAATCTCTTTTCTTAACTGTGCATCTTGTTCTTCAGACAAAATACCCATTTCGGTTAAATAATTGTTGAAACGAGTAATAGGATCTTTAATTTTCCATTCTTCGAACAATTCCTGAGGAATGTATTTGGTACCACTTGCCTCTTCATGTCCACGCATTCTAAACGTTTTCATTTCAATTAAAACCGGATGCGGATTTTGACGCATATCTTCGGCAATTTCATGAAGTTTTGTATAAACTTCTACAATATTGTTACCATCAATAATATGACTTTCAATACCGTAACCAATGCCTTTATCAGCTAAATTTTCACATTTATATTGTTCACGTGTAGGTGTAGAAAGTCCATAACCGTTGTTTTCAATAATAAACATTACAGGTAAATCCCAAACGGCAGCAACGTTTAACGCTTCGTGAAAATCACCTTCAGACGTTGCGCCTTCGCCCGTAAAAACAGTCGTAATTTTATTTTCTTTTCGTAGTTTGTGTGCCAGTGCAATACCATCGGCAATACCTAATTGCGGACCCAAATGCGAGATCATTCCAACAATATTAAATTCTTGTGTACCAAAGTGAAACGAACGATCGCGCCCTTTTGTAAATCCGTTGGGTTTGCCCTGCCATTGCGAAAACAATCTGCTTAAAGGAATGTTTCTGCTTGTAAAAACGCCGAGATTTCTGTGCATTGGCAAAATGTATTCATCTTTATGAAGAATTGATGTTACACCAACGGCGATAGCTTCCTGCCCCATTCCAGAAAACCATTTTGATACTTTTCCCTGACGAATCAAGATCAACATTTTTTCTTCTATTAACCTTGGTTTCAGTAATTTTTTATATAAATCTAACAGTATATCTTGCGATAAAATTTGAGATTGAACTTCCATAAAAACGGTTGTAAATATTTTTGGCCTAAAAGTACTAATTTTATTTGTGTAAGCCTCTAAAATATTTTTTTTCACTACATAGTGAATTTTTTTTGGTAGAATCAGGTTTAATACATATTTTTGCTACTAATCAACAATAAAACACTCATTAAAACTCTAACTTTATTTTAATTGACTTTCATTTAGGATGTTGTTATAGAGAAAGACTGACTTATAGAAAATATGAGTCAGTTTTTTTATTTAATTTTGCCTTATTAATGAATGAATGTTATGGAAGATGAATCTAAAAGTCGTAAGCGAACCTCTGGCAAGTTACGCGACAAAGAGCGTACGAAAGTTAAAATGATACAAGCTGTAGGTAAAGTTCTTTTAAAAAAGGGCTATACCGGTTTAAATGCGTCTGCTATTGCAAAAGAAGCTGGTATTGATAAAAGCTTGGTTTGGACGTATTTTGGAAGTTTGGATAATTTGGTGGAAGAATACATTGCCCAACGCGATTTCTGGAAATACAAAGCTGCCGATTCTATTAACACTTTACTTACCTTTAAAGATGGAATTAAAGAAGAATACATTAGCGGTCTGTTGCAGTTTCAATTTCAATCTTTGTTAGATGACGAAATTTTACAACGCATTATGCTTTGGGGAATCAGTGAAAAAAAAGATTTCTTAAGACATATATCAGACGAACGAGAGTTGATTGGAGAGGAAGTATTTAAAATTGTTGATCCACAGTTTAAAAATTCAGAGATTGATATTCGCGGAATTTTAGCCATTATAGTCGCAGGAATTTACTATTTGGTTCTTCATGGAAAAACCAACGGAAGTCTTTTTTGCGGGATCGATTTAAATACTACAGACGGTGAACAGCGCGTGAAAGAAAGTATTGCTCAAATTATTTCAATGGCTTACAAAAAAACAGTAGCTTAACTTCTTTTTTAAAAAACTTTATTCATAAATACGTAAATTTGAATTTAAAGTTTTAATAATGCAAAATATACCTAGTGTTGACTTGCGTGATTTCCTATCGGATGATCCGGTACGCAAACAAAAATTTGTAAATGAAATCGGTAAAGCTTACGAAGAAATTGGTTTCGTAGCATTAAAAGGACACTTTTTAAGTGATGAATTGGTTGAAAAACTGTATCAGCAGGTTCGCAACTTCTTTAATTTACCTTTAGAGGTTAAAGAAAAATATGAAATTCCCGGGATTGGTGGGCAACGCGGATATGTTTCGTTTGGAAAAGAATCTGCAAAAGGACGAACAACCGGCGATTTAAAAGAATTTTGGCATTTTGGTCAATATGTTGAAAACAACGACAAACTGGCAAACGAATATCCTGAAAATGTTACGGTTAATGAACTTCCCGAATTTAATTCAACAGGAAAAGAAACCTATAAAATGCTCGAAAAAACCGGCGTTTATGTTTTAAGGGCTTTGGCTTTGTATTTAGGTTTGAATGAATTTTATTTTGACGATTTTGTTAAGAACGGAAATTCAATATTACGCCCAATTCACTACCCTCCTATTCTTAATGAACCAAAAGATGCGGTGCGCGCAGCTGCTCATGGCGACATTAATTTGATTACACTTTTAATGGGCGCACAAGGCAAAGGTTTACAGGTACAAAATAACAAAGGAGAATGGATTGATGCTATTGCAGCCGATGATGAATTGGTTATTAATGTGGGTGATATGCTATCAAGACACACAAATAACAAACTGAAATCTACGATACATCAAGTAGTTAATCCACCAAGAGAATTATGGGGAACTTCGCGTTTTTCAATTCCATTTTTTATGCATCCTGTAAGCGAAATGCCTTTAAATTGTTTAGATAATTGTGTTAACGAAGAAAACCCTAAACTTTATGAAGATATAACGGCAGGTGAATTTTTAACCGAACGTTTAATTGAATTGGGATTGATAAAGAAATAATAAAAGAGGCTTTCGCCTCTTTTTTATTTCTCAAACTCTTTCAAAGTTTCTGTTATAATTCTAACACAATCTAACAGTTGCTCTTCGTTCATAACCAATGGTGGTGCAAAACGAATAATGTTTCCGTGTGTTGGCTTTGCAAGTAATCCGTTATCGCGTAGGCGTAAACAAATATTCCAAGCAGTATCGCTATCTTCTGTATCGTTAATTAAAATTGCGTTTAACAATCCTTTTCCGCGTACCAAAGAACAAATGTTTGATGTTGCAATATAATCAGTTAATTCTTCTCTGAACATTGCTCCTAATTTTTCAGCATTTTCAGCCAGTTTTTCATCAAGAACTATATCTAAAGCTGCCATTGCAACTGCTGCTGCCAAAGGATTTCCTCCAAAAGTAGATCCGTGTTGTCCAGGTTTAATTACATTCATTATTTCATCATCTGCCAAAACAGCTGAAACCGGATACATTCCGCCCGATAATGCTTTTCCTAAAATCAAAACGTCGGGTTTGATATTTTCATGATCAACCGCCAACATTTTACCTGTACGTGCAATTCCTGTTTGAACTTCATCTGCAATAAACAACACATTATTTTGCTTACACAATTCAAATGCTGCTGATAAATATCCGCTATCCGGAACATAAACTCCAGCCTCACCCTGAATAGGCTCTACTAAAAATCCTGCTACATTTTTGTTGGAAATAACATCTTTTAAAGCATCGATATTGTTATAAGGAATACGCACAAAACCTTCTGTGTAAGGACCGTAGTTTTTACGAGCTTCCTGATCGTTTGAAAAAGAAATAATAGTAGTTGTACGTCCATGGAAATTATTTTCGCAAACAACAATTACAGCTTCTTCTTCTTTAATCTTTTTTACTTCGTAAGCCCATTTTCTTGTCAGTTTAATAGCTGTTTCCACAGCTTCTGCACCAGAATTCATTGGCAAAACTTTATCAAAACCAAACAATTTGGTTATTTTTTCTTCGTAAACGCCTAATTTATCGTTATAAAATGCACGTGAAGTAAGTGTAAGCTGTTGCGCCTGATTTGTTAAGGCTTCAACTAATTTCGGGTGACAATGTCCTTGGTTTACTGCCGAATATGCCGACAAAAAATCGTAGTATTTTTTACCTTCAACATCCCAAACATAAACGCCTTCACCTTTTGTAAGTACTACCGGAAGCGGGTGGTAATTATGCGCTCCGTATTTTTCTTCTAATGCAATTGCATCGTTACTTGTTAATAAACTACTCATTATTATTAGTTTATAAATTTTAAAATAAGCCATTCCTTCTTAAACGGAGAGAAATCATCCAAAGGTGCAAGGTACTAAAAATACAATCTTTCTAAAAACATTAAGGGTTAATTTTATAAACAATCTAAATAACGGTTGGTGCAGAAATTTCTGCGAACATTATATTATTTTTGCACCATGGCAAGAAAAAAAACCGATAAAATCGTATTCGAAAACGTAGAAGTCCTTGATGCAGGCGCAAAAGGCGTTTCGGTAGCAAAAGCTCCCGATGGTAAAATAATTTTTATTCCGAATGTTGTACCGGGTGATGTGGTAGATGTTCAAACCTTTAAAAAGCGTAAGGCTTATTTTGAAGGTAAAGCAGTTGCTTTTCACAAATTATCTGCACAACGCGTTGAACCTGTTTGCCAGCATTTTGGAGCTTGTGGTGGTTGCAAATGGCAGAACATGGGTTACGAATTCCAATTGGGATACAAACACCAGGAAGTTGAAAATAATTTAAAAAGAATCGGTAAGATTGAATTACCGCAATTTGAACCTATTTTAGGATCGAAAGAACAATTTTTCTACCGCAATAAAATGGAATTTTCTTTTTCTAACGCGCGTTGGTTAACAGATGATGAAATTAAATCGGGCGAAGAATTAGGCAAGGAAAATGCTCTTGGTTTTCATATTCCGAAAATGTGGGATAAAATTTTAGATATTAAAAAATGTTATTTGCAGCAAGATCCTTCAAACGC
The DNA here is from genome assembly GCA_946479395.1 of uncultured Flavobacterium sp. The sequence continues at coordinate 8,492 of CAMLFV010000025.1, forward strand.
TATTCGTAACGAAATTCGTGATTTTGCGAATGAAAACGGTCTGGAATTTTTCAATCCGCGCGAAAATACCGGTTTGTTGCGAACTTTGATGATTAGAACAGCATCGACAGGAGAAATAATGGTGTTGATTCAGTTTTTTAAAGAAGATAAAAAGAAACGTGAATTGCTGCTTTATTTCCTAAAAAATCGTTTCCCTGAAATTACATCGCTTCAATATGTAATCAACAGTAAATTGAACGATACTATTTACGATCAAAACGTAATTTGCTACCATGGTCGCGATTATATCTTGGAAGAAATGGAAGGATTGAAATTCAGTATCAACGCAAAATCGTTCTATCAAACCAATTCAGATCAAGCATACGAATTATACAGTATTACCAGAGATTTTGCAGGTTTAACAGGCAATGAATTGGTGTATGATTTATATACGGGAACCGGAACCATTGCACAGTTTGTATCGAAAAACGCTAAAAAAGTAATTGGTGTTGAAGCTGTCCCAGAAGCAATTGCCGATGCAAAGGTGAATGCAGAACGTAACAATATTACCAATTGCGAGTTTTTCGTGGGCGATATGAAAAATGTTTTTAACGATGAATTTATCGAACAACATGGTCAGCCTGATGTGATTATTACAGACCCGCCTCGCGATGGAATGCACAAAGATGTGGTAGCACAAATTTTAAAAATTGCTCCGAAACGTGTGGTTTATGTTAGTTGTAATTCGGCAACACAAGCGCGCGATTTAGCTTTAATGGACGAAATGTACAAAGTAGTTCGCGTTCGACCGGTTGATATGTTTCCGCAAACGCATCACGTTGAAAATGTGGTTTTGTTAGAAAAAAGATAAAATATACAAGAGTGGCTTAATAGCTGCTCTTTTTTTACAAAATGATTTTGTATTTTTACGGTCTATTAAAAAGTGTATGAGAAAAATTTGGTTTGTGGCCTTCCTTGCATTAGGTTTATCGGCATGTGAAAAGGATGACATTTGTGATGGTGGAGAATCTGTAACTCCAAACGTTATGATACGCTTATTTGACCGTTTAAATCCTGAAGTATTAAAATCTGCTGTAAAAATTGCAGCTGTTTCTGAAGGATTTAATGATACGCTGTTTTTTAGAAGCACTTCTACAATAAATCTTCCTTTGCAAATAAACACAAACGAAACCGCTTGGAATTTAACTCTTTATGTACCAACAGTTACAAACGATACAACTTACTTTAAAGATCAATTAAGATTTACTTATACACCCGAAGCTTTGTATGTTTCAAAAGCTTGTGGTTACAAAACTATATTTCACGAATTTAATGCTGTTACAACAACAAATGCTTCTACCGGCACCTGGATACAAAGTATTAACAGACTTACTAATGAACTTATTAATACCGACAATGCGCATATCAACCTTTATTATTAGCGGATTTTTATTTTGTACAACTAACATCTTTGCACAAGATTTATTGCCTAATAAATATCCTGATGTATATGGTTTACGTATTGGTGTTGATTTAGTTAAAGCATCAAGAAATATTTGGGATAAAGACTATAAAGGTTTTGAATTTAATGCTGATTACCGTTACAATAAGAAATGGTACTTAGCTGCCGAAGGTGGTTTTGAGAATAAATTTGAACAAGACGATCAGCTTTCATATACTACAAGTGGATTTTTTTTAAAATTGGGTGCCGAAAAAAATTTTCATCAAAATTGGTTAGATATATATAACATGATTTATGCAGGTGGTAGATATGCTTTTAGTTATCACAACCAAACATTACATAGTTATCGTGTGAACACGGGTAACGCTTACTTTGATGAAGAAATGCAGTACCCTGAATTAAAATCAACAGGATTAATGGCTCACTGGTTAGAGTTAGTTGTAGGTATTAAGGTTGAAGTTGCTAATAATTTATATGTAGGTATGAATGCCCGGTTGAAAGCTTTGATTTATCAAACACAACCTGAAGGATTTGAAAATCTTTACTACCCTGGTTTCGGACAAAAATTTAGTGGAAATATCGGTGTTAGTTTTGGATATACAGTAAGTTACATGATTCCTTTTAAAAAGAAATTCAATACGGTTAATACAGATCGAACTTTAATAAGAAAATAAAATTTATAATGATCTTCGTCGGTTCGAGCCTGTCGAGAACTTTCAATACAAAACTTCTCTGTACGCTTCACTGCGTTACGCTACTTGAAGTGACGATCTCTTCATATCGATCAAGTTTCAAACAATTAACAAAATGCAAAACGCCAAGGTTTCTCAAGCCTTGGCGTTTCTTCTTACAAGTAAATTAATTATATGAAAAATTAAAGATTCTATTTTAATAACAGGTATTTTTCTCTGTTATGCGGTTGTTTTGTTCTTGGTGAACATTGTTTTTACTTTCTTTTACTTCTTCTTGCTTTAAACTGAAAAACTTTTTATGGTTGTATTTTAAAATAGTCAACTTATAATAATCATAAAAAATAATAATGGTTAAGAAAAAGCAAACAATATAAAATGTATAGTTTTGAATGGTGTTGTAAAGCACGCCTGTAATTACGCCGCCCAACACATAAAAAAACATAATTGAACTTAATAGCTGTATTTTTTCTACTACCTTTTCGTCTTTTCTGTAATGTTTTTTTGTCATCATAGAAAGTGCAATAGCCAAATCGGTTGTTAAGCCTGTTAAGTGGGTTGTTTTTACTGCCGAATTAGAAATACTTGCGGTTAATCCGTTTTGAAGTCCCATTGCAAACAATAATAATCCTACTAAAAATTCGGTTTCCTGTAAACTTTCGGTATAAAATCCTTGCAGATAAATTCCAACAATAAGCAAACAGATAATTTCTAAAATAATTGGTATCGCGTGCGATAAATACCTGCCAATATAGCTGTTACCGTGTATAATGACAAAGTTCGATGTAAAACTTCCGAAAAAGAACAGCATAATCCACAAAATAACAATTGCTGCCTGAAACCAGTTTCCTTTCGCAATTTCCTGAGCAAAAACAGCGTAATGCCCCGTTATGTTCGATGTAAAAGCAAAGAACACAATTACAGATATTACATTGACCATTCCTGCCGAAAAAGCAGTAAGTGCGCCTAATTTTAAATTATCGTCATGCGTTCTGTGTGTACTATATTTTCTGAGCATAATCTTGTTCTTCTACTTTTTTGAAGGTAATTTTAACACTTCCTCTCATCTGCAAATCAAAATTGTAATAAATAACCATGGTATCTTTGGTTAGTTTGTGAACCTGATAACTTTCTACTACATTATTGCCGTATCGAAGTTCTAAAATATTTCCACGACCTTTTAAATACCATTTGATCTTTTTTTCTTCAGAATGATCTTTCGGAGTTAAAGTCAATTCCTTTTTAGGACAAAACTTCCACTCTTCTCCCTGGTGAATAATCATATTATTGTAGAGTTCATCTTTTTGGTAAGCTAACAAATTACTGTTTACCTCTGTAGAATCTACATTAATACGTTCAAAATTCCAGTCAACCTCTTCCCATTTTCCCACAATTAATTCTTCGGGGCTGTCGCCCTTAATTAGTACAGTTCCACAACAAAGCAGTACTATTAAAATTAAACTATATGCAAATGGTCCTATTTTTTTCATTGTTCTACGCTTGATAAAAAGATATCGGCAAGTTGTTCTGAATGTTCCAACTCTGATACGACATTCTGTGTGTTTTCAATATTAATTATTTCAGCTTTTGTGGCTTTTAAATAAGGCAGTAAGTTGAAACTGTCTCTTGATTTAAATTTCATTTTGTAATCGTTACAGCAAACAATACAATCAATATTATTAGCTTCAACATAATTTCTAATATAGCGTTTGGTGCTGCCGGTTAAAATGCTGAATTTTAATTTTGTAAGTTTAGACTGATACGTGTTTTCGATTAATTTACACGATTCACGAAACTCTTCGGATTGTATTTTTTTAAGAATTTTATATTCAGAATAAAACAATAGATCTCTAAAAGAATAAGACATATCATACCCATGCGCCAAAATAACTTCGAATTGGTCGTTAGGGTTTCTTCTTAAAAATTCTAACAATACATTTAACGATTTTACATTGAAATCGGTAGGAATCAATACTTTTTTTACTGCGCTCATAATTTCATCTAATGTTTGAAACAAAATTACGACCAACAGTATTAGAAGGGTTTTAGAATGAAATTATAAAGTTATTAGAAAATAAGCCGGTTATTAGAATGTGATTAGAATCATAGTTTGTAGTTTCCGGTTGGCAAAATAATTTGTACGGTTGTACCGCTTTTTTCGACAGATTTTATCAGCAACTCGCCGTTGTGCATTTTAATAATGTTACGGCTTAAAGGCAATCCAATTCCGTAACCTTCGTAATTAAAGGTGTTTGATGCCCTGAAATAAGGGTCGAAAATATAAGGCATTTCCGATTCCGGAATACCGATACCTTTATCTTTAATGATGATTACAACCGATTGTTTGGTAGCACCCAATGCAAGATAAACCTCATTATTGTCTGAATATTTGCTAGCGTTTGAGATAATATTTGAAATTGCCAAGTGCAGCAATTGTTCGTTTCCTTTAATCTTTAATTTTTCAGGACTTTCGGGCAGTAAGCTGAAATCCATTTTAATTTTAAGGTTTTTATTTACTCTTGAAAGATTTTGCTGAACTTCCATCAACAATTCATCAACACGAACTTTATCAAAACGTTTGGTATTTTCGGTGTAACCGGTTCGTGCTAAGAAAAGAAGTGCTTTGGTTTTTTCCTCTAATTTTTCGGCTTCCAACAAAATATTTGTCAGTGCTTTTTCGTATTCGGGAATCGATCGTTCTTTAGAAAGAATAAGGTCTGCCTCGCCTATTATTGATGTCAGCGGCGTGTTTAATTCGTGCGATGCGTTGCTAATGAAATTCTTCTGGGTTTCAAAAGATGTTTCAATGCGATTCAACATATCATTAAAAGTATATTTCAGTTCGCTGATTGGATCTTTATGTTTAGCATCGGAAACTTCCAACCGAAGGTGTAAATTTTCTGACCCAATTTTATTTACATCTTTTATGATCGATTTTACAGGTCGAATCAAGGTTCGCAACACGAAATGAGAAATTACAAAAATTAGCAGCAGCGAAAAAAGTAACGACGTAATCAATAAATTTCGAAGGTAAATAATGTGATGGCTGTAAAAGTAATTCTCTGCCGAAACCACTACAACATATTTTTGTTTTTTAGCATCTTCGTATATTAATCCACTGTAGAACAAGTCTGCATCATTATAATTAAATGCTTTACTTTTTAAAGTGTTTCGAACTACCTTTGAAGGAACTTCTTCCGGAATTTCACCTAAAATTTGGTTATTTTCTATAGGTAAAATGTAATGCTTTTGTTTTGGTAAATTTTCAAGAAAATTATTGTATGTTTCTTTAACTTTTACAGATTCTTCAGGCTCGCCTAATTTCATGGTAGCAATGGTTCCTGCTCTTAAATCTAATCGTTTGTAGAAATCTTCGAAAGCAAAATTCGAAAACGAATAATAAATGTATCCTGTAAAAATTAAGGTGTAAACAACAAAAATTAAAACAATGGTTAGTACGGTTTTGCTATATGTTTTCATACGTCATTTTTTAAAACATATCCCATACCGGTAACAGTATGAATTAATTTTTTATCACCGAATTTATCCAGTTTTTTACGCAGATAATTAACATAAACATCAACCACGTTGGTGCCATTGTCAAAATTAATTCCCCAAACGTTATCTAACAAATCGCCACGGTTTAAAACCTTTGTAGGATTTTTCATAAATTCCAGCAACAAACGATATTCTGTAGATGTTAGCGATATTTCGTTATTATTGCGAGTAACTTTTTTAGTGTAATCATTCAATTCTAAATCGGCAAATTTGTAAACATCATTTATCACCGTTCCGTTAACGTCAAAAAACTCGCTTCGTCTTAAAAGGTTTTTAATTCGGGCTTTTAATTCAATCAACTTAAAAGGTTTTGCCAAATAATCATCGGCACCGGTATCAAATCCTAAAACAATATTTTCTGCACTGCCTAAAGCTGTTAAAATCAGCACAGGAAGGTCGGTATAACCATCGTTGCGAATTTGTCTGCAAACTTCTAACCCATTCATTTTAGGCAATAAAATATCTAATATTACCAACTGAATATTTTCTGATTTTATCAATTCAATTCCCTTCAACCCATCGGCAGCATGCAACACATTATAGCCTTCTTCTTCCAAACTCTGCTTAATTAAGTCGGCAACGTGTTGTTCATCTTCAATTATTAATATGGTACTCATTGTTTTAGCTGTAATTTGCAAAAATAAAATTTACCGAATCAACGGTCATTAAAATTAAATTAGAATTTTGTAAGTGCCCTAAATATAGCGAAAAAATTAAAAAAGTGCCACAAAAATGCCGTACAGATAAACAATTGTAACAAAAACCATGTATCCGTTGGCAAACTTTAATTCGGCAGCTGCTTTAAGATTCCGCCAAACATACAACTGACTTAAAAAAAGCAGAAAAGTAATTAAAAGCAATGGATTATTACTTTGCAGCACACCAAAATTCAACCGTTCGGTATTGTTGTTTTTAGAATCGATCAATCGGATGTATTCTACATTATTGTTATTTAAAGCGATTTTGTAGGTATCGAATTTTTGTCGGTAAACAATTTCGTTAAAATAATTTTCGGATACATTTACGGATATTTTATCGTTAAAAACCAAGAAATAATCTCTGTTTACATTTCCGTTTGTGGTTGGTCTGGCCGTTTCAATGTAATATGATGTAAGATTTACCGGAGTTTCTTGATAAGTGTTGATGCTTTTGAAGAGTACTAAAACAACCAAAAGTAAAAAACTACCCATAGAAATTTTATGTAGAAGCGTTAACTTTTGGTTTAAAAGTTTCAATCCGTTTGCAATCCAGTTTTTAAAACTATTGGTAGATTTTTGCGGGACCATTCCGAATTCATTTACATCCAATTCACTATCTAAAACAAATAATTTATTAACTATCAATAAATTATAAAAAGGAATTAGCAACAACCCGACTTTATTTTTATACTTTGTGGTATCGTGCATGCGTTTGTAACACTGACTAAACATAACCCAAAAAAGCAAAAGTAATAGTAAGAAAACAAGTGTTTTAGCAATAGTTACAAAAAATAAAATAGTTAAAATTAAACATATTGATCCTAAAAGAATCATTCGGTTTTTAAACTCGTTTTTATTTATTCGCGAGTTTAAACCAAAGAAAGTTTCCTTTTTAAAATGAATTTCGTCAGCATCGGGATATTGAGATTTAATCTTTTGAAAAGCTTTTTTAGCTGGATTTTTATTACTGTATTGTAACTTGATTTGATACTTGTATTCTTTATCGTTCAAACCAACAACTGTCATTAAAACAATTATTTCTTCTGCGAAATGATCAACCTTTAAATAATGCGTGCCCGAAAAAGCAACATCTCCAAAAACATTTATATTGACTGATTTACATTGACTCACGTTCCATTGCAGTAAAATATGATCGTTTAAAACAAATTGTTTTTTATCGGCAGAAAAAAAATGAATAACAGGTTCTACTTGAACCGAATTTTGTTGTGGATTTTGTGTGTACTTATCTTGATAATGAGTTTGATGATTATTGTTTGTTGCTTTAGAAACTTCATGAAAATATAAAAACTGATGCAGCAACATACGTTTGTTGTCATCCATCAAAAAATTATACGCTTCATTAATTTTTAAAAAATACGAACCCGCAAACGGATCATTATTCACATCGGGATGGTACTTTTTAGACAACTTTCGGTATGCCTTTTTTATAACCGCCTGATCTGAAAAATTCGGAATTTCTAAAACAACGTAGTAGTTTATCATTTATGATTTAAGGTTACTTTCATAATTGTATGAAAATAGTAAACTAAATTTAAGTAGCAAGGTTTTATTTAAATTTAAATCATAAAATTTAAAGATTATTTACCGATACAAAAATTAGCAAAAATATTACCTAACAATTCATCATTGGTTACTTGTCCGGTTATTTCACCGAAATAATATAATGCCTGACGGATATCTATTGCCATTAAATCGGCTGAAATGTTTGTATCTAAACCGTATTGTACTTTTTGAATTTCTTCTAAAGCTTTTATCAACGAATCATAATGACGTGTGTTGGTTACAATGGTTTCGTTATTGCGAAGCGCACCGGTATTTACAAAGCTAATCAGCTGCTTTTTCAAGGTATCAATTCCTTCTTTATTTTTGGCAGATATGGTTTCAAGTTTTACATTTAACGTTTCAAGTTGTTTTTTGATATTTAGTATCTCCACTTCAGAAAGTAAATCTATTTTGTTAATAACTACAACTAAAGGTTTCAACGGAAATTGATTTTTAATCTTTTCAATTTCTATAATGTATTCCGAACTTTGAACTTTAAACTTTAAACTTTCAAACAAGTATAAAATGACTTGAGATTGCTCTATTTTCTCGAATGTTTTCTGAATTCCGATACTTTCTACCACATCATTTGTTTCACGAATTCCAGCTGTATCAATAAATCTAAAACCAATTCCATCAATAACTAATTCATCTTCAATAGTATCACGCGTAGTTCCGGCAATGTCTGAAACTATGGCACGTTCTTCGTTCAACAACGCATTTAAAAGGGTCGATTTTCCAACATTCGGTTCACCCACAATCGCTACGGGAATTCCGTTTTTAATCACATTTCCTACCGCAAAAGAATCGATCAATCGTTTTAAGACAAATTGAATTCTGTTTACCAGATCTCGAAAAGCGGTTCGATCTGCAAATTCCACATCGTCTTCAGAAAAATCGAGTTCCAGTTCAATTAACGATGCAAAATTCAGCAGTTCTTCACGCAATTTGGCAATTTCGTTACTAAAACCACCACGCATTTGCTGCATGGCTATTTGGTGCGATGCTTCGTTGTCTGATGCTATTAAATCGGCTACAGCTTCGGCTTGCGAAAGATCCATTTTTCCGTTTAAAAACGATCGCATGGTAAATTCGCCCGCAGTTGCCATTCTGCAGCTTTTTCTCAATAAAAGTTGAATGATTTGTTGTTGGATAAAAGTAGATCCGTGGCACGATATTTCAACAGTTGGTTCGCCTGTATATGAATTATTTCCTTTAAAAAGCGATACCAATACCTGATCAATGATTTTTTCATTGTCTTTAATAAAACCCAAATGCAGCGTATGCGTTTTCTGTTTGCGCAAATCTTTGTTTTTTACTGACTGAAAAACATCAGCAACCAAATCAATGGCTTGTGGTCCTGAAACGCGAATTAATGCTACCGCACCTGCACCCGATGCCGAAGCCAATGCTACTATTGTATCGTTTAAAATCATAACTGAAAATTGAAATACAAATTTACGCCAACTTTATAAATCCTGCTAATTTTAAAAGTAACTGTGTTTTGAAAAAAAAGTTTATATTTTTTTACAATCATTTAATTTTTCGTAATTTAATAGCAACAAACCAACAGCCTAATATT